>DASVWQ010000499.1:0-6653 GCA_036393135.1 Ktedonobacterales bacterium | reverse complement strand
GGCGCCAACGTCAGCCTGCCGGAGATGCTCGACGGCGCGCAGGGGCCCTACTGGCGCATCGCGCGGACGCTCTCTGAGCGCCTGCGTGGGGTTCCGACGCTCTCCGCCCTCTTCCGCTCGGAGCCAGACGCGCGGGAGCGGCTCGAGCAAGGGCTGGCGGTGGCGCTCGATACCACCCACGCGATGGCCAGGCTCGACCTGCTTGCCGCCGCACACGACTGGGCGGGCCTTCAGCGTCTCCTCGACGCCACCAGCTAGCCACCGCCCGCCAGCGCCAACCGCAGCGCGCCGAGCGAGGGCAGTGGCTCGTGCAGCCAGCGGCGCAAAGCGTCGCCACGCGGGCCAGGCTCGCCGCACCACCGCGTGACCGCGCCGATGCCCGGCAGCGCGCCCACACCACTCAGCGGCTCGCGGGCGCGGGCGGCGATGTAGGCCTGACGCACACTGTAGCAGTCGCCAGGATCATCGCCTGCCGGGGGATGTGACGGCGCATACGGGTTGGAGGCCAATGCCAGCGCCAGCCCCTCTGGCGGCGTGAGAGCGCGCAGGCGGCGGCTTGGACGCCCATGAGCGGCCAGCGCCCGCGCCTCCGAAGACGAATCGCCGCGATACTCCGCCGCCAGCGGGCAGAAGTGGACATGCGCGGCGAACGGGTGGTTCTCCGGCTGCGCAAGCAGCGCCGCCAGATCACCTTCTGATTCATCGCCGCGCGGCGCGACCAACAGCTCGGCTTCAGCAAACAGGTCACGCAGGGCTGCGTCGCGGTCGTCATAATAGTGTGGGTCGAAAATCTGGACCACCTTGTCAAAGCCGACGATCAGCATGATTTCTACGCCTGTCGGCAGCAGCGCACGGGCCGAGCGAGCCTGCTCAACGTAGAGGCCATCGCGCATCAACAGCAGCGCATCGCCCGACTCGCGTGCCAGGCGTCGCGCCGCCATCAGTCGGTCCGCGAGCGTTGCGCGCTCGACATCCTCTTTGTCGATGGTGCGCGCGGTCGCCACCCAGGCCAGAGCGTCGAGGCGCGCCGTGAGACAGGCGGCGTCAGCCAGCGCCACATGCGCCCGTGTAAGCGGGTTCATCGAACTGGCGAGCAGGCCAATCCGACGCGCCGCACGCAGCCGTGTCCGTCCGGCGAGGACGGCGGCGCCATGCGTGCGGTACTCTGGCGCCTCGGTCGGCGAGCGCGCCATCGCCGCCATTGCTGTCACATTGTCCAGCGCGCTCGCCGCCAGATGGTACCGACGCCGATACTCACGCGCGTCCAACGTGTCCCGGCTCATCATGCTACAAACGCCTTTCGCAGAGCAGGCGAGGCGGCGAGAAGAGCCTGCGGCGCCCACCCGCATGATACAATTCGGGGCGCACGCCCACCTTGTCAAGGATGGCGAATGAAAGGATGTCCGAATGGCGGCGGAAGGCGAGATCGCGGCGATCATCCTCGCCGCCGGGCGCTCATCTCGGATGGGCGCACACAAGCTGCTGCTACCGCTGAACGGCGTTCCTCTGCTGGCCTGGAGCCTCGCGGCGGCCAGCGCAAGCGATGCGCGCCCGGTCATCCTCGCACTCGGACGTGACGCCGCGATGGTCGCTGACGCGCTGCCCGCTGGACGCTACATCACGCTCATCAATCCGCGCTACGCCGAGGGCATGGGCGTCACGCTGGCGCTGGCCGTGGGCAGCCTCGCGCCTGAGGTCATCGGGGCCGTCATCCTGCTGGGCGACCAGCCCTTCATGCCGACCTCTACCATCCAGGCGACGCTGGCGGCGGCGCGGGCGCAGCCCGATCGCATCATCATGGGTGAGCGGGATGGGCGGCGTGGACATCCGGTCTATCTGCCGCGCCGTGTCTTCGCGCGGGTGAAGGCGCTCTCCGGCGACGAGGGCGCGCGGGCCATCATTGCCCAGGAGGGGAATGAGATCACGCTGGTCCACATCGCAGAAGCGCATGCGCAGTTCGACGTAGACACGCTCCAGGACTACCGGCGGGCGCAGGAGATCGCTCAACTTTCCGGGAAGAGTCCGGCGTGAGCGGCCCGCCAGTCGAGCAAGGCCGGATCGTCCGCTTCCGGGACATAGGAGCAGATGAGTGTCGCATCGCCGCGCAGGGTTACGGCGCCCAGGCTCGCGGGCAGCACGACGGTCTCGCCGAAGCCCATCCGCAGCGGCGCGAACCCCTCCGCGACGACCTCAGCCGCGCCGCGCCGCGCTGTCAGCACACGGCAACTCGTCGGCATGGGCGGCGCCTGAAACACGCCGTCGAGCCGCAGCTCCTGCTCAACGAAGTAGCGGCAGGCGACCAGCGTCCTCCGCTCAGGCGCTCCCGGCTGGGCGGGCAGCGACCTCGGTGCGACAGTGATCGTGAGTGGCGGCGCGTAGGAGATGACATCCAGCGCGCGTTCGACATGCAACTCGCGCGGCTGCCCGTTGGGCTGGAGGCGGCCATAGTCGTAGAGCCGGTACGTCACATCCGAATATTCCTGTAGCTCATAGAGCGCGACGCCGGCGCCGATAGCGTGTACCGTCCCGGCAGGCACGAAGACGACATCACCCGCGCTGACCTGCACGGTGTTCAGCAGCGGCTCCAGCGCATTGGCCGCAATCGCCGCCGCCAGCGCCGCGCGCGACTCCTCACGCGCCATGCCATAGACGATCTGCGCGCCGGGGCCTGCCGCGAGGATGTACCAGGCCTCGGTCTTGCCCAGCTTGCCGCCCTCGTGCGCGGCGGCGTAGGCATCGTCGGGGTGCGCCTGCACAGAGAGCCGGTCGTGGGCGTCAAGAAACTTGGCCAGCAGCGGGAAACGTAGCCCATAAATGGCCACTGCGCGCGACCCAAGCAGCGCCGGGCCATAGGCTGCGACCAGCGCGCCGAGCGTCTCGCCCGCGTGTGGCGGTGTGACCACTTCACAACTCAGCTCGGTCTCCCAGGACTCGCCAATCCGCGCGCCGTCCGGCAGGTCCTTGCCTGCCAGTTCGGCCAGCCGCCGTCCGCCCCAGATGGTTTCGTGCAACGACGCGCGCAACGCGAATGGGCCGAGTGAATCGGGACTGGCAGGCATCAGCTGGCCTCCTCCTCTGGACAGATGCTATCTATGCTATTGGGTTGCGAACTGACGCAAGACGCAAAAAACACGCCGCTTCGTAAGATAGAGCATATCTCACGAAGCGGCGTGTCTGTCGTCCACCGCGACACGCCGCGCTCAGACGCGGTTGACCAGATCAAACGCTCGCAGCACGGTTTCACGCGCTTCGTCGGGTGAGCGGTCGGCCATCGCTTCATCCACCTGGCAGCGCAGCAACTCCATCGCGACGCTATCCAGCGCAGCGCGTGCGGCGAGCATCTGGGTGACGACCTGCTCGCAGGTCTTGCCACCCTCCATCATGCCAATGATGCCGCGAATCTGCCCCTCGACTCGGCGCAGCCGCATCTGGAGGTCTTGATTCGACTTATCGGATTGTAGTGTCGCCATCTGACGCTCCCTGCGCTCTCACCGCGCCACCACGCAAGAAACCGCGCCCAAGCCTAGGCTGTCGCGGGGCCAAAGACCGCTTCCAGGCGCTTCTGGAACACATCGCGGCGCACCAGCCCGACGATACGGTCAACTTCCTTGCCACCCTTGAAGAGGATCATCGTTGGGATGCCCTGAATGCCCAGGCGGCCTGGCGTCTCCATATTGTCGTCGGTGTTCATCTTGGCGAATGTGACCTTGCCCTTGTACTCGTCCGCTAGCGCTTCGAAGGTCGGCGCCATCATCAGGCACGGTCCACACCACGGCGCCCAGAAGTCCACAATCACCGGAGCCTCGGCGCCGATAACATCGTTGCGAAACGACTGGTCCGTCACCTCGATATACGAGCCTGACATGTCATCCTCCTGGGGCGCAGCGCCCCGCTGTCGGCTAATGTACCCTACGGGGGTATCGTATCGCGTACACACGAATCGTACCACGCGCCCGCACACTACGTCAATCTGTGGCGACGGCCCAGCGCCGCTGATATGCTATGCTGTGGACGGAGCGCCTCACGGGTTCGTCCCCGCTTCGGCGCAAGCGGCGTTCCCATTCCCGGCGACTGACCCCGCAGGAGAGGATGTGATCCTGATGGCCCTCCCAGATGGCGTGATCTATCTCGACCATTCCGCCACCACACCCGTTCGCGCCGAGGTTCTGGCGCGGATGCAGCCCTATTTCAGCGAGTTCTTCGGCAACCCTAGCAGCGTCTACACGCTGGGCCGCAAATCGATGGCCGCGCTCGACACCGCCCACGAGACGGTCGCGCGAGCGCTCGGCTGTCGCCCCACAGAGATCATCTTCACCGGCGGCGGCAGCGAGGCCGACAATCTCGCCATCAAGGGCATCGCCTATGCGGCGCGGCGACGTGGCGACCACATCATCACCACGTCCATCGAGCATCACGCGGTCCTCCACACCTGCCAGAAACTGGAGCAGGAGGGCTATACCGTCACGTATTTGCCGGTGAATAGCGAGGGCCAGGTGACGGCGGCGCAGGTCGAGGCGGCGATCACCGACCAGACCGCGCTCGTCACCATCATGTACGCCAACAACGAAGTCGGGACCATCCAGCCCATCGCCGAGATCGGACGTGTCTGCCGGGCGCGGCGCGTGCCGTTCCATTGCGACGCCGTGCAGGCGGGCGGACTCATCGACCTGGATGTGACGGAGCTGCAGGTCGATCTGCTCACGCTCTCCGCACACAAGTTCTATGGCCCCAAGGGCGTCGGCGTCCTGTATGTCCGGCAGGGCGTGCGCGTCCAGCCTCAGGTGTTGGGCGGCTCGCAGGAGCGTAACCGGCGCGCTGGCACCGAGAATGTGCCGGGCGCGGTTGGTGTGGCGGAGGCGCTGGCGCTCGCCCGCGAGGAGCGCGCGGCGGAAGCGGCGCGGCTGCTGGCTCTCCGCGACCAGCTCATCACGGGCATGCTGGCGTTCCCCGACGTGCGCCTGACGGGCCATCCAAGCGAGCGAATGCCCAACAGCGCCAGCTTCGTAATCGCAGGTGTAGAGGGCGAATCGCTGCTGCTCAACCTCGATCTGGTGGGCATCGCGGCGTCGAGCGGCAGCGCCTGTTCGTCGGGCGACATCGAGCCGTCGCATGTACTGACGGCGATGGGCGTCTCAGCGAATCAGGCGCGCGGCGCGCTCCGCCTGACGCTGGGCCACAGCAACACCGAGGACGATATCGCCGTGACGCTTCAGCGCATCGGCGAGATTCTGCCGCGCCTCCGCTCGCTCTCCACCCAGCCCGCCTGAACGATCCGCGCCACAGGCGAACATCGGCGCTTCCCGCGCGCCCAACGATGGATCTCATACCCACATCTGAACGGAAGGATGGTACACGCGCATGCAGCTTCAGGGGAAGGTTGCGGTGGTGACGGGCGGCTCACTCGGCATCGGCGCGGGCATTGTGCGCCGTCTGGCAGCCGAGGGCGCCGCTGTCGCGTTGGACTACTTCACGCACCGCGACGACGCCGACGCCATCGCCGCCGATATCACGGGCGCGGGCGGCAAGGCGCTCGTTGTCCAGGCGGATGTCTCGCAGGTCGCCGATGTGCGGCGGCTGGTCGCCCAGGCGGTGAGCCAGTTTGGTCGCCTCGACATCCTCGTCAACAATGCCGGAGTCGAGCAGCCAACGCCGTTTGAGAACGTCACCGAGCAGCAGTGGGATCATCAGATCGCCGTAGACCTGAAGGGCGTATTTTTCGCGGCGCAGGCGGCCTGGCGACAGTTCGTGGCGCAGGGCGGCGGCGGCGTCATCATCAACGTCTCGTCCGTGCATGAGGAGCTTCCGATGGTTGGCAACGCGGTCTACTGTGCGGCGAAGGGCGGCCTGCGGATGCTGACGCGCACGCTCGCCTCCGAGGTTGCGCGCCACAATGTGCGGATGGTCAATGTCGGCCCAGGCGCGATCAATACGCCAATCAACACCGCCACCCTTGCTGACCCGCAGAAGAAGGCCGCGCTACTCAACGAGATTCCCCTGAGCCGCGTCGGCACGCCAGACGACATCGCCAACGCCGTCGTCTGGCTCGCCTCCGACCAGGCCAGCTACATCACCGGCACAACGCTCTTTGTGGACGGCGGGCTGATGGTCTACGCGGGCAGTCTGTAGCGCGCCGCTGGAGGTAGAATGTACCGGCTCGTCGCGCTCGATGTGGATGGCACGCTGCTCGACCCATCGCATAGTCTGACGCCAGGAACGCGCGCGGCGCTGCTGACCGCGCGAAGCCGTGGCGCGATCGTTTGCCTCGCCACCGGGAAGCTGCTGGCTTCCGTCCAGCCGTTGCTCGCCGACCTCGGCCTGGGCGGCGCGCATGTGACGTGCAACGGCGCCGCGCTGATGGACGCGGCCACCGGCGCGCCGCTCGTCCAGTGGCCGCTCGCTCTCGCCCAGCGCGAGGCGGCGCTCGCCGCTATCCGCGCGGCTGATCCCGCCGTGGCCATCGCCTGGTACACCACCGACGCCATCTACACCGACGCCGCGCCCGGCCCGCTCGACGCAATCCTGGCGGCCTACCACGAGCCGCCTGTG
Source organism: Ktedonobacterales bacterium (assembly GCA_036393135.1). GTDB lineage: Bacteria > Chloroflexota > Ktedonobacteria > Ktedonobacterales > JADMIN01 > JAKAIY01. The sequence continues at coordinate 107 of DASVWQ010000499.1, read as the reverse complement.
CGCCATGTCGCGGCGTTGGACGGCACGCTCGCGCCGCCCCTCAAGTTTCTCATGACAGGCGACGAGGCGCGCCTGCTCGCCCTGCGCGACACGCTGTTGGCCCACAT
>DASVWQ010000498.1:0-2021 GCA_036393135.1 Ktedonobacterales bacterium | reverse complement strand
GGATGACGCCATCCGCGATCAGGCGGCGCACATCGGCGGCGGTCAGTACGGAGAGCAGTTTGCCCGCGCGGTCGAGGATACCCGGCACATCGCTGATGTAGAGCAGCTTGGCCGCGCGCAGCCCACGCGCCAGGTCGGCGGCGGCGTCATCGGCGTTCACGTTCAGCGCCTCGCCATCGGGGCCGAGCGCCAGCGGCGCCACCACCGGGATATACCCTGCCTCGCTCAGTGTCTCCACCACGCCGGGGTCCACGCTGGCCACCTCGCCGACATAGCCCAGGTCGGGTGAGACGCGCCGCGCCCGCAGCAGCCCGCCATCCATCCCCGTGACACCGACCGCCTGCCCACCCAGCCGCGTCAGCAGTTGCGTCAGCTCTCCGTTGACCTTGCCCGCCAGCGCCATCCGCACTACGTCCAGCGTCTCGGCGTCGGTCACGCGCAGCCCCCGCGCGAAACGCTGCGGGATGCCCAACCGCGCCAGCCAGGCGTTGATCTCCGGCCCGCCGCCGTGGACCAGCACGGGCCGCGCGCCCAGGCTGCGCAGCCAGACAATATCTTCGAGTGCGTCGCGCTGCCCCTCCAGCGCGCTGCCGCCCAGCTTGATGACCAGAACATGCCCCCGCAGCGACTCGATATAGGGCAGCGCCTCTTTCAGCGCCTGCGCGATCACCTCATGCGGCGTCATCTGTCCCAGCGCCGCCAGGTCGCCTACACTTGCCACAGAATTGCCTCCTGCCGTGTCTGATCGTGGGTTCGCTGGCCGCTCCGCCGCGCCCTTGCGAGCGGATGTCTCATCGCCAGGCATCAGGGATAGATCCCCTCTACCGGCAGCCCCATCGTCTCCGGCAGCCCATACATGTTATTTGCGCACTGTACCGCCTGCCCCGCCGCGCCTTTCACCAGATTGTCGATGGCGCTGATGACGATGCAGCGGCCGCTGTTCGGCTCGATCATGGGATAAACGAAGCACCTGTTTGAGCCATAGGACCATTTCGTGTGCGGCGGCGCGCTGACCACCCTGACGAACGGCTCGTCGGCGTAGGCCGCGCGGTAGGCGGCCCGCACGTCGGCCTGCGTCACGCCCGCCCGCGCGCTGCCATAGCAGGTCGCCAGGATGCCGCGCGTCATGGGGATGAGGTGCGGGACGAAGGTGACACGTGGGGCCGGACGGCCAGCGCAGGGCGTCTCGGCCAGCGCCTGGATGATCTCCGGCAGGTGGCGATGACCGCCGACGCCATATGCGCTGACATCCTCGTTGGCCTCGCCGTAGTGCGTGTTCTGCTTGAGGCTGCGCCCCGCGCCGCTGACTCCCGATTTCGCGTCCACGATCACGTCCGGCTCGATCAGGTCGTGGGCCAGCGCCGGACCGAGCGCCAGCAGCGTCGCCGTCGGATAGCAGCCGGGGCAGGCCACCAGCCGCGCGTCCCGCAACTGCTCGCGCGACCACTCTGGCAGGCCATAGACCGCCTCGGCCAGCAGCGCGGGCGCCGGATGCGCGTAGCGATACCAGACGGGGTAGAGCGTCGGGTCGCGCAGGCGGAAGGCGGCGGAGAGGTCGAGCACGCGCCGTCCCTCGGCCAGCAGTGGCGGCAGGACATCGACGGCGGCGTCATCGGGCAGCGCCGAAAAGACCACCTCGGCGCGCTCCACTCGCTCGCCAAAGGTCAGGCCAATGCCCGCGAGCTGCGGAAAGACCTCATCCACTGCGCGCCCGGCCTCGCTGCGCGCCGTCACCTCGACCAGGTCGAACACCGGATGACGACGCAGCAGACGCAGCAGCTCGATCCCGCCATACCCGGCGCCATTGACGACCGCCGCTGGAATCCGCCCGCGCGCTGTCATTCGCATATCCTTCCGTCGCGCGCCGCGTCTGGCTCCGGCGCGCTCCACATCTTGAAGAATCATGATAGCATACCGCATATGGAGAATGAACAGCAGGCCGCCAGCGCCTCATCCGCCAGCCCCGGCGCGGCGGAGGATACCATTGCCGCCATCGCCACGCCGCCCGGCGTCGGTGGGGT
>DASVWQ010000497.1:0-2159 GCA_036393135.1 Ktedonobacterales bacterium | reverse complement strand
GGTGGCGCGCCTATCGTCCGCATGAGTTGCGGGCGGCGGCGGCAAGATGTATTGTTGCAGGTGTGATGCGCGCTACGCATTCTGCTGTACCGCGATTCCGCTGAAGACTGCACCGTACTGAAACGTGAGGCGCTTTCCATGACCAGCCAGCCGTCCACATCGCGTGTCGGCGTTATCCTGATGACCTATGGCTCACCCTCCGCACTCGATGAAGTCCCCGACTACCTGCGCAACGTCTATGGGGGCCGCGAGCCGAGCAAAGAGGTCATCGCCGAGTTCAAGCGCCGCTACGCGCTGATTGGTGGATCGCCACTGCTGCGCATCACACAGAAGCAGGCGGCGGCGCTGGAGGTCGAGCTGAACCGCCGCCATCCCGACGGCCCGGCGTTCCAGGTGACGGCAGGCATGCGCTTCTTCCCGCCGCTGGTGGCCGATGTCGCGCCGCAGGCCGCCGCTGGCGCGGATACGCTGGTCGGCGTCATCATGTCGCCGCAATACTCGCCGATCCTCATGCGCGGCTACATCACCGCCCTGCGCGACGCCGTAGCCACGCTGGGACGCGATGACCTGCGCGTCGCCATCACTGAGGACTGGCACCTCCAGCCGGAGTTCCTCCAGGCGGTGGCCGACCGCGTGCGCGAGGCGCTCGACCGCCTGCCGCCGGAGAAGCGCGCCACCACGCCGGTGCTGCTCTCGGCCCACAGTATGCCCCTGCGTGTCGTCGCCGACGAGCCAGACTACATCGACAATTTGAAGCGGACGGCGGCGGCCATCGCCGAGCGCGCGGGCGTCGGGCCAGAGCAGTGGATGTTCTGCTACCAGAGCGCGGGCCATACCCCGGAGCCGTGGCTCAAGCCCGACTTCGCCGACCTGATGCCCGAATTGAAGGCGCGCGGCGCGAGCGACGTGCTGATCGCGCCGGTGCAGTTCCTCTCCGACCATCTGGAAATCCTCTACGACATCGAGGTCGGCGCGCGTGAGCAGGCGGAGGAGCACGGCATCAACTTCCACCGCACCCAGTCGCTCAACTGCCTGCCACTCTTCATCGAGGCGCTGGCCTCAGTGGTCGAGGATACGATGAAGCGCGCCGCGCCGCTTACACCCGCCCCGGTCACCCACTGAGGCGAGCCGGGGCGGATGGCGTGGCGCTTGTGGCGAGTGACCAGCCAGCAGGAAGGCAGGAGAGGCAATGCGCGCGATTCGGTTCGAGCAGCACGGCGGCCCGGAAGTATTGACGCTGGGCGAGGCGCCCATCCCGGAGCCGGGGCCAGGCCAGGCGCGAGTGAAGATCGCGGCAGTCGGGGTCAACTTTGTCGAAATCTATCAGCGCCTCGGCTGGTACAAGATTCCGCTGCCATGGACGCCGGGCGGCGAGGCGGCGGGCGTGGTGGACGCGGTTGGCCCCGACGTGACCGATCTGGCGGTGGGCGACCGGGTAGCGGGGGCGAGCTTCAGCGCCGCCTACGCCGAGTATGCCCTCGCCAACACCTGGCAGCTCGCCCGCGTACCAGACGGCGTGGACCTGCGCGTGGCGGCTGCGGCGATGCTGCAAGGGCTGACCGCGCATTATCTGACCCACAGCACATATCCGCTGAAGGCAGGTGAGACCGCGCTGATCTATGCGGCGTCGGGCGGGGTGGGTGGCCTGCTGACCCAGATTGCCCGCATGCGTGGCGCGCGGACGCTCTGCGCGGTTGGCTCGGCGGGCAAGGTCGCCGAGGCGCGGTCACTGGGAGCTGATGAGGTCTTTGTCTACCGTGAAGTGGACATCGCGCAGGAGGTCCGCCGCCTGACCGATGGCAAGGGCGTCCCGGTGGTCTACGATTCCGTCGGCAAGGACACCTTCGACGCCAGCCTGAACTGCCTCGCGCGGCGCGGCTACATGGTCCTCTACGGCCAGTCCAGCGGCCCCGTCCCGCCATTCGACCCGCAGGCCCTCAACGCCAAAGGCTCACTCTTCCTGACTCGCCCGACGCTGGGCCACTACATCGCCACGCCGGAGGAGTTCACCTGGCGAGCGAACGACCTGCTCGACTGGATCGCCGCTGGCCAGCTCCGCGTGCGCATCGCGCGCAGCTTCCCGCTGGCCGAGGCGGCGCAGGCGCAGGACTATCTGGCGTCGGAGCGGCCAATGGGCAAGATTCTGCTGGAGGTCTGAG
>DASVWQ010000496.1:0-4460 GCA_036393135.1 Ktedonobacterales bacterium | reverse complement strand
GGCGTCGAGCCGAGCGACGCGCTGCGCGAGGAGGTACGGGAGAGCGTCACGCAGGCCCTCGGCCCAGCGCTCAAGCCCGACGCCATCCACTTCGTCGATCAGCTCCCCAAGACACGCAACGGCAAAGTATTGCGACGCCTGATCCGCGCACGCCATCTGGGGCAGGCCGACCTCGGCGACCTCTCATCACTCGAAAGCCCAGAGGCGCTGGAGGCCATCGCGCACCCCCGCTGATGCCGCCCGCTGGCATGTGCCCGTCAGCGCATGGCCCACATGGCTTCGGCATTGACGCCCTACCCGCCGACGACTACCATGAGAAGACCTCACAATCTCTGGGAGCCTGACGCGGGTACGGCGGTTTCGGTCGCCTGGGCAATGACGGTGGGGCTGGGGCAGGACGGGGCAAGCCCACCATACGCAAGGATTCCCACGTGGCGCCGATGGAAGGTGACTGATTTGGCAAGCGTCGAAATCCAGACGCCGGAGGGCGTCATGCGCGTGCGGCTGGACCGCGACCATTTCACCATCGGCCGTCTCTCGTCCAATGACATCGCGCTGCCCTATCCCCATATCTCGCGCCACCACGCCGAGCTACGCCGCAACGGCCAGACCTGGTGGGTGGTGGATGCGAAAAGCACGAATGGCCTGCACGTCGGCGCCCAGCGCGTGAGCGAGAGCCGCCTGACGCCTGGCGCGGTGGTGATGCTCTCGCCGCAGGTCGCGCTGACCCTGCTCGAAGAGACCGCGCCCGGCTATCCGCAGCCACAGCCGCAGGTCGCGCTGCCGTCGCAGCCAGGCTATCCGCCACCGCCAGCGTTCAATCAGCAGCCTAGCCCGTATCCACAGCAGCCCGCCGGCTACCCGCAGCCGCCTGTCGCGTACCCGCCGCAGCCCAGCGCGCCGTCGTACTACAGCGCGCCATCGCAGGCCCCCGCCCACGAGCAGATCGCGCCCCTGAGCGAACTGGGGCCGCGCTCACCCTACGCCGACGACGAGGCGCCGTACTACCCGCAGATGCGCCAGCGCCAGCCGACCCAGACTATCCAGCATCCACTCTATCCGCCGCATGGGCCAGCCGCGCCGCTTCCCTTCGACCGCCGCCCGCAGCCGCCCACGCCGCCGCGCAGCGAGCCTGCGCCTGCTATGCTCGATCCACAGCGCCAGGCCGCGCAGATCTTTGAGCAGCGCCGCACCGCCTTCGCGCCGCCCTCGCCTCTGCTGCATGTCTGCCAGACCTGCGGCCAGCGCACCGCGCCCGATGCTGTCTATTGCCAGAACTGCCACCACAGCATCGCCAGCGAGTGTGCGCGATGCCGCCTCACGCTGCTACCCGTCCAGGACCTCTGCCCGCGTTGCCAGACACCCAACCCCTACGCCGTGCGCCGCTTCCACCGCGCGGCAGAGTAGCGACTCGGCAAGCGCCAGGCTGCGCGCGACGCGCGTGCGAAGATGGGTTGACGCCAAGCCTTGCCAGACGACACAATACCGCCGGACGCCCGCGCGCAAACCATTCAACGTGCGAGCCATACGACTGATTAGCGTCTCAATATCCTCAACACTCACCGAGGAGGCGAATCGTGCCAGCGACACTCGACACAGCGGCGTGGACTCTCGCCGCGACCGCGATCACCCCCCGCGCCCACTCCACGAATGAGCCTGACCTCGATTTCGACGGCGACGAAGACGATCTGGGCGAGTTCGACGATGAGGACGACGAGTGGGATGACGAAGAAGAAGATGAGGACGACGACTGGGAAGAAGAGTTCGATGAGGATGAGGAGGACGAGGACATCGACGACGAATAGGCGGCAGGCCGCTTGCCCCGGCGTCGCTGGCGCCACGGGGCGCGGGACAAGCGAACGCCGACCACGTCTCACAGGCGCCTCACAGTTTGCGATGACTCAAATCTGGCCATTGACATATCTTGGGTGACATGTTAGGCTGAAAGTACCTCCGAGAGGTGGCGCGGGGCAAAGCGCTCCGGCGTCTAAGGGTGGAACTAGGGAAAGGAGACTCGACCGATGTTCCCAATGAAGAAGCCGATTCGCCTGCTCGGAATGGTCATTCAAGTGGACAGGGACCTCCCGAGGGAGCGGGATGACAGGACGGCAGCGCCAATCGCGTAGCACATTGCGTGGCTTCCGCATGAGGAATCGCCTAACGCCCCGATGACCTCCATTGGCTGGCTAGCGAATCTGGAAGCGCGACCGTCTGGCCTGGCTCATGGCGCCGGCTAAGCGCAGCCCCCGAACACCCCGATGGGCAAGTAGAGGAGCGTCAAAACGCCACCCAGGTTGATTACTCCCATCACATCGAATACGTTGAGGGCCACCCACGGAGGTGGCCCTTTACGCTGCCTGGCGACTGCTCCGCGCCTACTCCTCCAGGCTCAGCACCGCCATGAACGCCTCCTGCGGGATCTCGACGCTACCCACCCGCTTCATGCGTTTCTTGCCCGCCTTCTGCTTCTCCAGCAGCTTGCGCTTGCGGGTGATGTCGCCGCCGTAACACTTCGCCAGCACGTTCTTGCGCATCGCCTTCACCGTCTCGCGGGCGATGATGCGGCTGCCGATGCCCGCCTGGAGCGGCACCTCGAACAGTTGCCGGGGAATCAATTCCTTCAACTTATCTACCAGCAAGCGCCCCTGCTGCGTCGCCTTGTCCTTGTGCGTGATAAGCGAGAGCGCATCCACCGGCTGCCCGTTCACCAGAATGTCCAGTTTGACCAGTTCGGCTGGCTCGTACTTCGCGAAGGTGTAGTCGAGTGAGGCATAGCCCTGCGTCCGCGACTTGAGCTGGTCGTAGAAGTCCACGATCAGCTCGCCCAGCGGCATGCGGTAGGTGAGGTGTACGCGGTCTTCCTCGATGTAGTTCATCGCGCGGTACTCACCGCGCCGCGACGTGACCAGCTCCATGATCGCGCCGATGTAGCGGGCCGGGGTGAAGATAGAGATGTCCATCAGCGGCTCTTCGATCTTCTCGATCTCGTTCGGCGCGGGCAACTCCGCTGGATTGTGGACGCTGATCTGTTCACCATTGGTGCGCGTCACCAGATATTCCACGCTGGGCGCGGTCACGAGGATGTCGAGATTGTACTCGCGCTCCAGCCGCTCCTGGATGATCTCCATGTGCAGCAGGCCGAGGAAGCCGCAGCGGAAGCCGAACCCCAGCGCGACCGAGTTCTCAGGGTCGAAGACCAGCGCGGCGTCGTTGAGCCGCAGCCGCTCCAGCGCATCACGCAGCAGTGGGTAATCGTCGCCCTCGACCGGAAAGAGACCCGCGTAGACCATCGGCTTGGCGGGACGGTAGCCCTCCAGCGGCGTCGGGGCGGGCGCGTGCGACGACGTGACGGTATCACCGACCTGGCAATCCTTCACGTTCTTGAAGCCGGTCGCGATATAGCCGACCTCACCTGCCTCCAGCGTCTTCGTCGAGACGAGCTGCGGGCTGAAATAGCCGACCTCCAGCGTATCGGCGGCGCTGCCCACCTGCATCATCCGCACGCGGTCGCCGACCTCCAGCGAGCCATCCATCACCCGCACATAGGCGATCACGCCCTTGTAGGCGTCGTACTTCGAGTCGAAGATCAATGCGCGCAGCGGCTGGTTGGGCGCGCCGCCGGGCTGCGGCACGCGCTGCGCCACCGCCTCCAGGATGTCTTCGGTGCCGATGCCCTCTTTCGCCGAGGCCAGCACGATCTCCTCGCGTCCGATGCCGATGACATCCTCGATCTCCTTGATGACCCGCTGCGGGTCGGCGCTCGGCAGGTCGATCTTGTTCACGACGGGGATGATCGTCAGATCGGCCTCCAGCGCGAGGTAGAGATTGGCCAGCGTCTGCGCCTCGATGCCCTGGGTGGCGTCCACCACCAGCAACGCGCCCTCGCAGGCGGCCAGGCTGCGTGAGACCTCATACGTGAAGTCCACATGCCCTGGCGTGTCGATCAGGTTTAGTTCGTACTCCTCGCCGTCGCGCGCGGTGTAGCGCATGCGGACGGCCTGCGCTTTGATCGTGATGCCCTTCTCGCGCTCCAGGTCCATCTGGTCGAGCACCTGCGCGGTCATGTCGCGCTTGGAGACCGCGCCCGTAAACTCCAGCAGACGGTCCGCCAGCGTGGACTTGCCGTGGTCGATGTGCGCGATGATGCAGAAATTGCGGATGTGGGATTGATCCATATGGCTCGGTCGCGGCGAGCGCCTCCACGGCGCCAGTGAGGCGCGCCGGGCGGCCTGCCATCCTTTCAATCTGCTGGTGAGCGCCAGCCGCGCGATGGCGACCGGCGGTGGTGTCGTGGTTCAGTGTCAGCGCTGATGATTCCCGGCCACCATTATAGCGCGTGGAAGCCTGCGCGCGGGCAACTATTCGATGATGCCGCCGCCAAGCGTCTCGTCGCCCTCCGCGCCGCCATAGAAGACCGCCGCCTGCCCCGGCGTCACCGCCTGCGCCGCCACATCCAGCCG
>DASVWQ010000495.1:0-2335 GCA_036393135.1 Ktedonobacterales bacterium | reverse complement strand
CGAGTGGCTGATCGCGGCGCTGGAGGTCAGCGCCACCCGCCCGCTACCTGACCGGCTGATCGCGGCGTACCGCGATGTGGACGCCTTCAACGCGCGCAGTGTCGAGCGGCTGGCGCATATCAGCCGCGACGACCTGATGGCTAGCCTCCAGGGCAGCAGCATGCGCGTCACGTCCAGCGCGCTCGGCGTGGGAGGCGCCAACTGGGCGCAGCGACGCATCGTCGAGTTGGCCCCGCCGCGCGCCGCCGACGCGCCGCCCTCACGCGGGCCGAGTGTGGGCGGGCTGCTGCGTATGCTGCGGACACACGAACACGACCACGCCGAGGAAATCAGCGCGGCGTTTGGCGTGCGGGTAGACCTGGAGCAGCTTCGCGCCGACCTCACAGGCGAGGGCCAGCGCTGAGGCCCGTCCGCGCGCCGTCCGCCTGAACGTCCTGCCCGCTTTCCGTTTCACTGCGCGCACGTCAGAATAGAGCGTTGACGAGGGGGAGACAATCGCGTACAATTAGTACGTATGTTCGACCATCACGCGCGCATCCTGTCGCCCTCTCGCGCCAGCCAGCCCAACCCGTCATGAGCCGCCCGTCGCGCCCCTGACATAGCCCGCGATACGACCAACCAGACCAGCCAGATGAGCGCATCCCTTCCCACACGGGCGGAGGAGCGCATGAGCCGAACCAGCGGCGCCGCGCGAGACCTATCTGAAGCGCGTGAGCTGAACGCCGCGAATGAGGAGATGAGGTATGCCGGCAGATCGTAGCAGCAGCAACAGCGCTACCATCCTGAGCGGAGTCGGGGCCAGCGCCAGCGAGCGCGAGAAGGCGCTCGACTCGACCATGAGCCAGATCGAGCGCCGCTTTGGCAAGGGCGCGATCATGCGGCTGGGCGAGCATCGCGCGCATGTCGCGGTCGGCTCGATCCCCACCGGCGCCATCGCCCTCGACCTGGCGCTGGGCATCGGCGGGGTGCCACGTGGGCGCGTCACCGAAATCTACGGGCCGGAGAGTTCCGGCAAGACGACGCTCTGCCTGCACGTCATCGCCAACTCGCAGCGCAACGGCGGTGTCTGCGCGATTGTGGACGCCGAGCACGCGCTCGACCCCGACTACGCCGAGCGGCTGGGCGTCAAGAAGGACGAACTGCTCATCTCGCAGCCCGACACTGGCGAGCAGGCGCTGGAGATCGTGGAGATGCTGGTGCGCAGCGGCGCGGTGGATGTGATCGTGGTGGACTCGGTGGCCGCGCTGGTGCCGCGCGCCGAGATCGAAGGCGAGATGGGCGACTCGCATGTCGGCCTCCAGGCCCGGCTGATGAGCCAGGCGCTGCGCAAGCTGACCGGCGCCATCAACAACTCGCGCACGACTGTCATCTTCACCAACCAGATTCGCGAGAAGGTCGGTGTGATGTTCGGCAGCCCGGAAACCACGCCGGGTGGGCGCGCGCTGAAGTTCTACGCCTCGGTGCGCCTCGACATCCGCCGCATCGAGTCGATCAAGATTGGCGCGGAGGTGGTTGGCAACCGGACGCGCGTGAAGGTGGTGAAGAACAAGGTCGCGGCGCCATTCCGCATCGCCGAGTTCGACATCATGTTCAACGAGGGCATCTCGCGCGAGGGCGGGCTGATCGACATCGGCCTGGAGATGGGCATCGTGCGCAAGAGCGGCGCGTTCTTCTCGATGGGCGACACCCGCCTGGGCCAGGGCCGCGAGAACGCCAAGGAGTTCCTCCGCGCCCATCCAGAAATCACTGACAGCATCGAGGCGCAGATTCGCGCGGCGATGACGCCCTCGGCGGCGGCCGCGGCCAGCGAAGACACCGACGACGAGGACGACGCCCTCGACGGCGCAGAGTAGCCGTTCATAGCCGCATCGAGCGTGACAAACGCCCCAGCCTTCCCATCAGGGAGTGGCCAGGGCGTTTGTCGTACCTGGCGCGGAGACGCTGTCATACAGCGAGCGATCCACGTTATGCTGTCGGTGGATGATCTCGTCGCCCTGAGAGAAGGAGCGCCTGCATGTCTGATTCCGCCAACCTCGCCGACCTGGCCTGGCTCAGCTCGACCCTCGCCTCCGATGCGCTGGAGGGTGTGGGCGCGCTGCCGCCGACGATCCGCCCGCTGGCGCCGGAGTATCGCGTCGCTGGCCGCATCAGCGTGGTCAGTATCGCGCAGGATGACAACCTCGATCTGCGCCGCGCGCTGGAGCTTGGCCCGCAGCCGGGGCCGATCCTGCTGGTGGCCGGTGGCGCCGAGTCCACCCGCGCCTGCATGGGCGGGCTGATGGCGCGCGAGGCGCGGCTGCGCGGCTTCATCGCCATCATCACCGATGCGCCCGTG
>DASVWQ010000494.1:0-21050 GCA_036393135.1 Ktedonobacterales bacterium | reverse complement strand
CGAGGGGCGAGGGGGTGAGGGCGCCCGTGGAGGAGTCGCACGCGGATGGCGGAGAGCGGCGGGACGGTCGGGCGCGTCATAGCGGTTGTCCTCTGCGCGGGACAGGGGACACGCATGGGCGCCGACCAGAACAAGATCTTCCTGCCGCTGGCGGGCGCCCCGGTCGCCGCTCACGCCATCGCCGCCTTCCAGCGCTCGCCGCTGGTGGACGAGATTCTGGTGATGGGACAGCGCGCTGAGCTGGCGCGGCTGCGCGAGGAGATCGTCGCGCGCTACCACTTCTCGAAGGTCAGCGCGACGCTGGCGGGCGGGGCTTCGCGCCACCAGTCGGAGGAACGCGCGCTCGACGCCTTGCGCCCGCGCATCCAGTCAGGCGAGGTGGAACTGGTGATGATCCACGACGGCGCGCGCCCGCTGGTGAGCGCTGACGAGATCGCGCTGCTGGTGGCGGCCCTGCGCGGCATGCCGGAGCCGGGCGGCGCGCTGCTGGCGACGCCGCTGGCCCCCGGCGAGCGGATCGCGCAAGTCGGCGCGGGCGGCGCGCTGGAGCGGGTCTACGCCGCCGGAGAGCTGGCTCGCGCCCAGACACCCCAGGGCGGTGAGGCGCGCACGCTGCTGGTGGCCTATGACCGGGCGCGCGGGACGAACCTGGAGGGGACCGACACCGCTTCGGTGATCGAGGCGGCAGGCGCGCCGATGCTGGTCGTCTGGGGCGACGAGGCGAATATCAAAGTGACGACACGCGATGACCTGCTACGGGCCGAGGCGGCGCTGCGGGCGCGTGGCGGCGTGGCGCTGTAGCGCGATGACGCGGCAGAGGAGGCGAGCGTGGACGGGGAGACGGCGACTGCGGACGAGCCGCTGACGGTGGCCGAAGCGGCGCGACGCCTGCGCGACGGGACGCTGACCGCCGGGGCGCTGGTCGAGCGCAGTCTGGAGCGCATCGCTACGCTGGATGGCGCGCTGAAGGCCTGCGTCACGGTGATGGCCGATGAGGCGCGGGTGGCGGCGCGGGCGGCGGATGAGCGACTGGCCGACCCGGCGGGCAAGCGCACGGCCAGCCCGCTCTGCGGCGTCCCCATCGGCGTGAAGGACCTGTACGAGACGCGCGGCGTGCGGACATCGGCTGGCTCGCGCGTGCTGGAGGACTACATCCCCAGCGCGGACGCGATGGCGGTGGCGCGACTGCGCGCGGCGGGCGCGGCGCTGGTCGCCAAGACCAACACCCACGAGTTCGCCTATGGCACGTTCACCCCGCCGACGCGCAATCCCTGGGACCGCGAGCGCATTCCGGGCGGCAGCAGCGGCGGCTCGGCGGCGGGCGTCGCGGCGGGGATGTTTCCGGCGGCGCTCGGCACCGACACCGGCGGCTCGATTCGCATTCCGGCGGCGTGCTGCGGCGTGACAGGCCTCAAGCCGACCTATGGGCTGGTGAGCCGCGCCGGGATCATCGCGCTGAGCTGGTCGTATGACCACGCTGGCCCGCTCGCGCGGACGGTGGAGGACTGCGCGCTGCTGCTGGATGCGCTGGCGGGCTATGATCCCGCCGACCCAGATAGCGTGGAGGCGCCGACGATGGACTTCGCCGCCGCGCTGATGGATCGCCGCGAGCCAGCCGAGGCTGTGCGTGGGGCGCGCATCGGCGTCCCGCGCCAGTTCTTCTTCGATGACGTGGAGCCGGAGGTCGCGGCGCTCGTCCGAGAGGCGCTGGCGGCCTACGAGACGCTGGGCGCGCGGCTGGTCGAGGTGGACCTGCCCGCAGCGTTCTCGGATGATCTCTTTGACCGCGCCTACCGCGCCGTGCAGCGGCCCGAAGCCTCGCTCTACCATGCCGAGATGGGCTGGCTGGGCGAGCGCGCCGACCGCTACACGCCCACCACACGCACGAATCTGGAGTTGGGCGCGCAGGTTCTCGCCACTGACTATATCCGTGGCCAGCGCATTCGCCGCGCCCTCACGACGGAGACGCGGGCGCTGCTGGCGGGCCTCGACGCGCTGGCCATGCCCACGCTGCCCATCGTCGCCCCGCGCATCGCCGCGCTGGCTGAGCCGCTACGGGTGGGCAAGCGCGAGTACACTGTGGGCTACATGACCCTGCGCAACACCTTTCCCTTCGACCTCACTGGCCAGCCCGCGCTCGCGCTGCCCTGCGGCTTCACCAGCGAAGGGCTGCCCGCCAGCCTGCAACTCGTGGCGGGCCATTTCAACGAGCCGGCGCTGCTGCGGCTGGGCCACGCTTACCAGCGCGTCACCGACTGGCATACCCGTGCGCCGCGCCTGGGGACCACCGCACATCAGGAGGACGCATGACGCTGGCGCTTTTCGACATCGACGGTACGCTGCTGCGCGGGGCGCCGCCAGTCCACCGCCAGGCGCTGTGCGAGGCGGCGCGGGCGGTCTGCGGTGTCACGCTGCGCCCCGGCGAATTCGGCCCAACGGCGGGCATGACCGATCGCGCCATCGCCCGACGCGAGTTGCGCGCGGCTGGCCTGAGCGATGCGGAGATTGACGCCGCGCTGCCAGCGTTCTGCGCGGCGGCGGCCAGCGCCTACGAGCAGTTGGCGCCCGACGATCTCAGCGCCTACCACACCCCACACGCCCGCGCCGCGCTGGACTGGCTCGCCGCGCACGGCGCCACGCTCGGCCTGGTCACGGGCAACATCGAGCGCATTGCCTGGCGTAAGCTCTCCGCCGCCGGGCTGGCCGGGCATTTCTTGCAGGCGGCGCCGCTGCCCGCCGCGCGTTGGGCCGTGGCGCCGTGGATTGGCGGCTTCGGCGATCAGGGCGAGGAGCGCGAGACCCTGCCGCCACTGGCGCTGGCTCGCGCCGAGGGGTTGCTCGGTCTACGCCCGCTCGCCGATGTGACCTGGGTGGTCGGCGATACACCCGCCGACATCGCCTGTGGCGCGGCGCATGGCCTTCGCAGCATCGGCGTGGCCACTGGCGCCGCCTACTCACTGGCCGACCTGCGCGCCTGCCAGCCGTCCGCCGCCATCCGCGACCTGGGCGAGCTGACGACGCTGGCGGGGTCGCTCTTCCCGCTGGCAGGCGAGCGCGCCTGAACCGCGCCTGGCCCCACGGCTACGCGCCATCGTCCCAGGGCGCGCCGCGCAGCCGCAGCCAGGCCAGCCACAGGCCCAGCGCCGCCGTGGCCGCTGGCGTCTCGCCGCGCTGGCTGGCGGCGCAAGCCTCGCGCAGGGGCATACGGCGGGCGGTCATGCGCGCCTCGGTCCCTTCGCGGCGGGGGGCGCCAGGCGTCAGGTCGCGCGCGAGGAAGAAATAGCTGCGCTGGGTCACGACTCCCGGCGAGAGATACCACGCGCCCAGCGCCTCCCACGATGCGGCGCGTAGCCCCGTCTCCTCCGCCAGTTCGCGCTGGGCGGCGGCCAGCGGCTCCTCGCCAGGATCAGCCGAGCCAGTGGGCAGGAACCACCCCCACGCCTGGATCGCATAGAGGTAGTCTTCGATGACACAGACCTGCTCATCGGCGTCCAGCGCGACGATGGTGACATTGTCGCCGGGGTCCACCAGGCCATAGATGCCGGGCGCGCCGTCTGGGCGAATAACCTGATATTCGGTGACCGCCAGCCAGGGATTGCGGTACACCTCGCGCGATGCGAGGGTGCGCCAGGGGCTGTCAGGCGGGTCGTCTCGTCGCGCAGGCTGATCTGGCATTCGCGCCACTCCTCTCTGTGGGGCCGACTGACGGTCATCGCGGCGATCCATATGCGCGCTTCCTGTGTGAGCGAGGGGCGTCCTGCGGCGTAGTCACAACCAGAGCCGCAATTGACGCTTGTATCCCGCTGTCGTCTTGTGATATTTGGCGTCAGGGATACGTAGTCCATTGTAGGTTACTTCCCGCGCCTTGCCCGCTGTTCTCGCCGCATGCGGTGAGAGCGGATGGGATGGCGTCTGGTTGCGCGCTGGAAGGCGTGGGCGAGGACGCCAGCGCGGGAGATGTAGCGTCGAGGCAGTTACCTTACACAGGTAGCTGCGTCGGATGAGTTGGCGGGGGTGAACGCGCGCAGGTTGGATGTCTGTCGCGGGTGTGGCTGTAGGATGTCCGATTCGTTCATCACCGCTTCAGGGAACTGATCACGCGCTCACTGGGCGGGTTGATCTCTTCCATTCCTCGGGTGTTGCGGCTTGGCGCAAGATCGCGTCAAGCGCTATCAGGAGGTTCATTGAGCATGCGACTGGGCGCACGCAAAACTTCATTTGGCGCGCTTCTGGCGCTGGCGGGCAGCATTGCGATGCTGCTCGCTGGCTGCCAGGTCGGTGGCACCACCACCGGCAACGCCGCGCCAGATAGCCAGCAGATTTTCCATGACCAGATCGGCGGTATCGCCGACATCAAGACCCTTGACCCGGGTTCCAACACTGACCTGTACTCGGCGGAAGCGATTGAGCTTCTGTATCCGGGCCTGCTCAATCTCGACCCGAAGCTCGCGGTCGAGCCATGGGCCGCGCAGGGCATGCCGACGGTCAGCTCCGACGGCCTGACCTACACCTTCAAGGTGAAGCCGAACCTGAAGTGGAGCGATGGCACGCCAATCACCGCGCAGACCTTCGCCTACTCCATCAACCGCGCCGAAAGCCCCTGCACCGCGTCCCCCGCGGCGTACTACCTGTACATCCTGAAGGACGCGCTGACCTTCAACACCGCTGAGACCTGCAGCTCGACTGGCGTCATCAGCGGCAAGGTCCAGTCCCTGATTGGTGACTCGATCCAGACGCCGGATGCGCAGACGCTCGTTCTGACGCTGTCGCAGCCTGCGACGTACTTCCTCGAGGCCTTCACCTATCCGATCTCCTTTGCGGTGCCTCAGCAGTTGATCAGCCAGTATCCGACGACCTGGACGCAGCACATGGCGGACGGGGCCGGCCTGGGTGGCAACCTGTACAAGGTGACGCTGTGGAACCATGCGGGTAGCCTGGTCCTCCAGCGCAACGATGCCTTCTGGGGGACGAAGCCGAAGCTGCGTGAGATCGACTTCACCTTCTACAAGGACACGACGACCGCGTACAACAGCTACCTGGCGGGCAAAGACGATATCGGCGGCGCCCCCACGGCCCAGCTGGCCGCGGCGAAGAAGCACGCTGGCTTCCATCAGGTCGGTGTGCAGCAGATCGACTACTACGCGATGAACTGGAAGATCAAGCCGTTTGACGACGTGCGTGTTCGCCAGGCCTTCGCGATTGCCCTGAACAAGACCGCGCTGGCTGACACGGTGCTCCACGGCGCTGTGCAGGCCTCCAACCACATCGTTCCGTCCGGCATGCCTGGGTACAACCCGGACCTGAAGGGTCCGGATGGCACCACGGGCCTGACCGGTAACACCCAAATGGCCAACCAGCTGGCAGCAGCTTACGCGACCGATACGCACTGCGGCACGAGCACCGACTTCAGTGGGTGCCCGGCAGTCACGCTGACGATTCCGTCGGGCAGCGTTGACGGCTCCAATGAGGCGGCGGCTGCGCAGCAGATGTGGGCTGCGGCCTTCCCGAAGTGGAAGATCAACATCACCTCGATCGACTTCGGCACCCTGCTCACGAACCTGAACGCCAAGACCGTTCAGTTCTGGGCGATTGCCTGGATCGAGGACTATCCTGACCCGCAGGACTGGCTGACAACCAACCTGGCCTGCGACAGCGCGTACAACAGCGGCAACGCTTGCGACGCGACAGCCGACCAGTTGATGCACACCGCTGACGCGAACCCGGACCTGAAGGGCCGCCTGGTCCAGTACCAGCAGGCCGAGCAGATCCTGGTCACGAAGGTTGGCTGGCTGCCGCTCGACCAGGCGACGACATGGTGGGAGATCCGCCCGTGGGTGGTCAACTTCAACGTCGCCGCCGGTGGTCTGACGCCGCTTGATACGTGGCAGCAGATCTACATCGCCAAGCACTAGTCCTCACCCGAGGACAAGCCCCGGAGTCGAGAGCCGCTGGATGGCGCCACACCCCGCCAGCGCTCTCCGCTCCACGGCGGGAGCGATTCTCTCTTGGAGAGAGTCGCTCCCGCTCTCTTTTGTGTCGGACTGGCGGGGTGTGGCGCTAGCGGAAGAGGTCGTCGGCGGCGGACATGATGATCTGCGCGGCGGAGCCTTCCGCGCGCTCGTAGGGGTAGCCACGCACGATGACGAAGGGCGTGCGGGCGATCTTGCCCATGGCCAGCTCGGCGGCGCTGGCGATCTCGTCTGCCACGGCGATGACACTCGCGCTCATCACCCGACCGAAGTCGTCAGGCTGCCCGCGATAGTCCGCCAGCGGAGCGATGCCCGCGACCCCCAGCGCGACATTGACGATGCCCTGCCGCCAGGGGCGCCCAAACGAGTCGCTGATGACGATGGCCAGCTCTAGCCCCGTCCGCCGCAGCAGGTCGGCGCGCAGGCGGGCCGCTGAGGCGTCGGGGTCGCGCGGAAGCAGGCACACGATGTCGGCGCCGGGGATGTTGGAGGCGTCCACTCCGGCATTGGCGCAGACGAAGCCGTGGCGTGTTTGGGCGATGATGAGGCCACGCTCCATCCGCACGATGCGCGCGCTCTCTCGCAGCACGGCCTCCACCTGGCGCGGGTCGCGGCCCCAGCGCTCGCCCCAGCGTGTGGCGAGGTCGGATGGCATGATGGTGGCGAGGTCCACCAGCATGTTCTCGATCTTCGAGACGACCTTTTGCGTCACGACGAGGATGTCGCCGTCTGATAGCGCGACATCGCTGGCCGTCGCCGCGTCGAGGATCATCGCGGCGAGATCGGCGCCGGGCTGCGCCTCAGGCGCGCCGCGCAGAGGGATGATCTGGACAGCGCCCGACGTGGCGCCTGAGGTCTCGCCGCGTGCCATGCTCATTCTCCATCATTCTCCTTGTCGCGCGGGTTGGCTGGGCGACCACACGCCGAGCGCGATCAATTCACTCAGGTCGGCGGGCGTGTCCACGTCGAAGGCCGTTCCCGGCGCGCGAAACGTTACGACGCGGAGGTCAAGGCGTCGCGCTAGCCGCTGATGCCGCGCGAAGCTGCCGCGCCCATAGGCCAGCGGCGCCAGCGAGGCTGGCCGCGCCAGCAGTAGGTTCGTGCCATCGCGGGTACGGTCGGGCGCGACGACGACTATTCGCTCATGCGGACGCGACCTCATCACGAACCGCCGTACCTCGTCAGCGGTAAGCAAGGGCAAATCGCCCAGCGCGATCAGCAGGCCCGTCGCGCCCTGACCAACCGCCCACGCGCGGGCCAGCGCCAGCCCTGCATTTAGCCCCGCTCCCGGCTGGGCCAGCGCGACCGCGCCCTGGGCCTCGGCCCAGCCCAGCGCGACGGGATCAGGGCTGACGACCACGAGCCGCGCGCAGGAGCCGGAGTCACGCAGGGCGGCGAAGGTGCGTTCGGCCAGGCTCAGCGCCAGCGCCGCACGCTCGCCCGGCGAGAGGACGCCCGCCAGCCGCGACTTCGCGTGTTCGAGGCGCTTGAGTGGGATGACGCCATAGAGGCCACCCGCTGCGTTGCTCGCATCGCTTGCGTTGCTCGCATCGCTTGCGTCGCTCGCGTCGCTTGCGTCGCGCATGTTTGCTTCTTCTTTCCGGCTGGGCGCCTAGGGCAGTTCGGCGGCGAAATCCAGTGTCTCGCGCGCCAGCCGCTTGCGGTCGTTTGCGTCGCGCATGATGGTATCGGTGTACATCGTGCGCACACCCAGCGTTATCACGTTCAAAGCGGAGATGGTGTCGGCCTCCTCGACCACGAGGCCATGTAGCACCCCGTCGAATCGCTCCTGATACCATCGCGCGACCCCAAATGGCGAGACTTCGTAGCCCTGCGCTTCCAGGATGCGGTCGGCGGGACCTTTCAGCGCGCGGCCGCCGATGATCGGGTTGACAGCCACCACCGGCGCCGTGGAGCGCGCCAGCGCTTCGCGCATGCCGGGCACGCGCAGGATCGGCTCGATGCTCAGCAGCGGATTCGAAGGGCAGATGATGATCGCCTCGGCCTCGGCTATCGCCGCCAGCGCCCAGTTGGTCGGGCGCGCCGCCTCGATCCCCGCGAAGCGCACGCCGCGCACGACATCTTGATGGCGTCGGCGGACGAAATAGTCCTGGAAGGCCAGTTCGCCCTCGTCTGTCTGGATAATGGTGGCGACGGGCGTGTCAGACATCGGCAGCACCGTCGGGGCGATGCCCAGCGCCTGCGCCAGGTCGCGCGTCACGGCGGAGAGCGGTTCCCCGGCCCGCAGGCGCGCTGTGCGCAGCAGGCTGGTGGCGAGGTCGCGGTCGCCAAGCTGGAACCAGATGTCCTCGCCGTAGCGCCGCAGCATGTCGAGCGTGGCGCTGGTGTCGTCCGCCACGCCCCAGCCGGTCGCGTCGTTGGCCAGCCCCGCCAGCGTATACATCACGGTGTCGAGGTCCGGGCAGACGCGCAGGCCGTAGTGCTCGAAGTCGTCACCCGTGTTGACGATGATGGTGAGCCGGTCTGGCTCGACACTCAGCGCGAGGCCGTGCGCCAGCTTCGCTCCGCCGACGCCGCCCGCGAGCGCGACGATACCATTCATTCGAAGCCTCGCGCGATGACATGGGTGAGTGGCAGGCGGATGGTGACACGCTGCTGCCGCCCAAACTGCGCCATTTGCAGCTCGCCCTCCTCCTGGCCGTCGTAGCGGATGGCCAGTTCGCGGATGTCCGCCTGGGCGATGCGCTGGTCGTCGTTCAGCGTGGCGGCGCCAGAGACGCTGACGAAGCGGTAGCCATCTTCCACGCAGATGGCGATGCGCGGGTCGCGCTGGAGGTTCTGGCCTTTCACGCGGGTCCAGGTGGTATTCAGAATGATGGTGTCGTCACGGAGCAGATACCACATGACGGTGAGTTGCGGCGAGCCGTCGCCGTTGATGGTCGCGAGGACCGCGAAACGCCGCTCGTTCAGGAATGCGCGGACAGCAGGATCAAGAGGCATGATGCGATGACGCCTTTCTGATTGGTAGTGTGCGATGTGCGCGCTAGCGACCAGCGCCGACTAGCTCTCCAGCGTCTCATTCTCTGGCGGTCCCTGGACGCTGATCTGGAAGCAGTCGTCTGTCACCCAGCGGCTAGCGCATCCGGCAC
This sequence comes from Ktedonobacterales bacterium, assembly GCA_036393135.1. Lineage (GTDB taxonomy): Bacteria > Chloroflexota > Ktedonobacteria > Ktedonobacterales > JADMIN01 > JAKAIY01. The sequence continues at coordinate 11,971 of DASVWQ010000494.1, read as the reverse complement.
GCTCGGCTTGCTGGGCGATTGAGCCAAACTGGTCGCCCAAACGCCCTGGCTCGCCGGGAGAGGTGAAGTTCGGTACGTGCAGGCCAACTCGCATGCGTGACTCCTCGATGGGATGCGCGATCAGGGTCAGGAGCCGGTTGCTGGCGCCTGGCCTCAGATACTATACAAACTATAGTGGGACGCGGCAATCAGTGGCCATCCGCCGGGCAGATAGGCCCACCGCCGCCCCACACGGCCCATTCGGCTAGCGGTCGGACAGGCTGTACGCTACAATGCGCGTGGACATGTGCGCGCGTCCGCGAGTTCGCTCACTCTGGCGACGCCGACGATGGGAGTGGGGTTGACGTCATATGCAATGGAATGACCTGATTGGCCTCCAGGTTGGTCAGTATAAGGTTATCGAGGAGAAGGGACGCGGTGGCGCCGCCCGTGTCTTCCGCGCATATGACACTCAGAACGACCGCGATGTCGCCTTCAAGGCGCTGCGCATCGAGGCGGAAGACCGCCTGGGCTTCATGCGGCGCTTCAGCCGCGAGGCCGCTGCGATCCGCTCGCTGAGCCACCCCAACATCGTCGAGGTCTACGACTCTGGTGAGATAGACGAGTACGTCTACCTCGTGCTGCGCTACATGTCTGGCAATTCGCTGCGCCACCACATCGCGTCGCAGCGCCTCTCCACCCAGGAAGCCTGCCAGTACATGATCCAGATTGCGCAGGCGCTGCAGCACGCCCACCAGCAGGGGATCATCCACCGCGATGTCAAGCCGTCGAACATGCTGCTCGATCTGGAGCGGCCCGGCCAGGTATTCCTCTCGGACTTCGGCACGGCGAAGATCGTCAACATGGCGGGGCTGACCAAGACCGGCTCGACCATCGGCACACCGGAATACATGTCGCCAGAACAGGCGCAGGGTCAGGAAGTGGACCAGCGCTCCGACATCTATTCGCTGGGTTGCGCGCTGTATGAGACGCTGGCGGGGCGGCCGCCGTTCGTTGGGTCCACGCCGCTCTCCGTGCTCTACCAGCAGGTGCATGCCCAGCCGACCTACATCCGCAGCTATAACGCCGAGGCGCCGCGCGAGTTGTGGACTGTCCTGCGCACATGCCTGGGCAAGCGTCCCGACGAGCGCTATGGCTCCGCCGAGCAACTTGCGGAGGCGCTCCAGCCGTTCGCCGATGGGTTGATTCAGCCGACGCCTGCGCCGTGGCAGCCGCCCGTAACGCGACGGCTTACCACCGATGCGCTGACCAATCCAACCAACCCGACGAATCCGGCCCGCATGCTCCGCGAGGCGCCCGCGACCCGCATGCCGTCGCCCACCACGCCGGAGGCCGGTGGCACGGGCATCGGGCCGATTCCGCTCCCGCTCAACGGGCGTGCGCCCACCTCACGCCCGATTGTGGAGGCGCGGGGCGCGCGCCCGACGCTGCGCTTGCCGCAGGCGACCGAGGGCGGCAGCGGGCTGCTCCGCGCCTCGATGTCGCCTGAGGAGCGCGAGGCGCTCGCCCGCCATGAGCAGCAGATAGAAGCGGAGGAGCGGCAGTCACAGCGGCAGCGCGCGACCTTGCGCCCTGGGGCCGCATCCAGGCCGCAGGCGGACGCCTTCTCGGCCTCGCCATCCGCCTCAACAGGTGGTTTTCCGCCAACCTACGGTGGCGCGCCTGGCTCCGTCGCCTCGCGGAGCGCGCCGAGTGAACCGCTGGCCCCGCCGCCAGCCTATCGTGCGACGATTTCGAGCGGGGCGCTGGGCCAGCGTGGGATCAGCAGTAGCCCGTTGCCCACCCGCAATGGCCCCAGTCAGCCGCTTGGTGGGCCGCCAACCGCCTATCCGACAGCCTACCCAGACGCGGCGAGCGGGCCGCTCTACGGGCAGTATCGCTCGCCTGACAGCGACAGGCTGAGTGGTCCGGGGCAGCGCTCACCCAATAGCGACTACGGCGCTCCACGGCGAGGCGCGACAAGCGGGCCGATCACGATGGCGGAGATGCGCGCGGCCAGCCTGGGGCGGCAGACGCAGACCTCCAGGCCGATCAACGTCGGCTCATTGCGACGGGACATGAACCACAATACCCTTGGCCGAGGCCGTCGGCGGCGTGGCGGGCCACCCTCGCAGTTGATCGCTGGGGGTGTCGCGGCGGTGGCGCTGATCGTGGCGCTGGGCCTGGGTGGGATGAAGCTGTTTGCGCGCCCCGCGCCTGTCGCCACGCCGCGCCCGACGCCGCACGCCACCGCGACGCTGCCCGCGCCCACCACCACGCCGACGGCCGCTCAGTCCACATCCACCGCGACCGACACCCCGCAACAGACCCTCAACCGCCAGGCGGCCAGCGCCTTCCGCGCCGTCACGCTCGCGCCCTTCTCGGATGGGGCCTGCTCGGCCAGCGCGAATACGACCACCATCTCAGGAGCGCCCGTCTTTGTCAATCTCTGCATGGCCGACAGCGCCGCGCCGGGGCCAGTCACCGTCCAGGTGCGGCAGAATGGCGTGGTCGTGCGGACGCTGATCCAGAATCTCTACCCCAGCGCAGGCGCCTCCTACACCCAGGGTCACACGCTCGCGCCTGGCGGCTATGACATGCTGGTGACGATGCGCATCAACGGGACAACGGCGATTGCCCGCGACATCAGCTTCACGGTGCGGTGAGCGCGAATTCACCGGTCCTTCGCTCGCGTCGCATCCTGTTCGTTCTGCCCACATTGACGACGCTCAGCGGACGGGAAGATACAGCGACGCGCCGGACGGCTCTGTGAGTCGCTCGGCGCGTCGCCTGTGATGGGTTGGCTAGCGGACTAGTTCGAGAAGATGCGGAAGATGTTGCGGCCGCCCTTGTCGTCGTCGCCGCCCTGCTGTGGCTGACCGCCCTGCTGTGGCTGGCCGCCCTGGCCGTTGCCATAGTAATTGCCGCCGCCGCTGTTGTCGCCGCTCCAGCGCTGGCCGACGCTCTGCACCGGCGCGGTGGGGCCTTCGTCCTGACGCTGGGCGCCACCGTTGCGGTTGTTCAGCCAGTCGGGGACATTGCCGTTCTGGCCACCCGACGCCGCGCGCTGGCCGCCGCTCGGCTGGCCGCCGCTGGCGCCAGAGGCGCCCAGGCGCTCGTGGTCGATCCAGTCATACGCGCCGCTGAGAGCGTGTTCGCACCAGGTGGAATAATCCTTCGGAGCGAGGCCCGTGCGCTCGAAATGGTCGAGGCGGCGCATCGTCAGCACCAGCCAGTCCTCGCCCTGCTCCACCATCTTGTCGAGCAGGTCTACGCCCGTCACGCCGCTGCGCTGCAACCGCTCGATGGCGGTGACTTCGGCGGGCGAAGGGCGATACGACGCCTCTTTTGAGTCGTTGTCGCTCAGTTCAGCGCGCAGTCCGGCCATTGTCTCGTCAAGCGACTGTGTGACCCGCGTGACATACCAGGACATGTAGCTGTCGTTGACTCGCTGCATGGCCTCGAGCGGTATCTGCTCGTAGAGTTTCGTTACGGCTGTGGAATCGGAAGCCATCAGTCCCGCACCCTTCTCGCTGCCTGTGACAGTCTGAGAACATCGGGGGGATGGGCGGCGTGCGCGTCGTGGCCACAGGTGGCCGTCGCGGTCGCCCTCCCGTGAAGAAGCTGACCAGACCTAGTCCTGGTCAGTGCGTTGGCGGTTTTGCCACCAACCCTGAACGGAGTCCGCTGAGGAACTCTGGGGCGAAGCGCCAGCGGCGGACGACCCAGAGGCGGCGGACTGAGCCTCCTGCGAGCGAGATAGCTGCTGCATCTGCTCCAGGGGATCGCTTGGCATCTGCTCCGCCCGCGCCAGCAAACTCGCGACGACGGCCTGATCCGCGTTGGGCGCCGAGGCGGCGTCTGGGCGGCCGGCGGAAGTCGCAGCGCTAGTCGCGGGCCGAAGTTGGTTCGGGCCGCGATCCAGCTTCGGGATGGCCGCCTTGATGACATCGATAGTGCCGAGCTTGTGGCCTGCCTCGGTGTACGAGTTCAGCGCAGTGATGATGGGGTTATTGGTGTCGGGCAGCGGCGTGGGCGTGGATGGCGCCATCTTCTGCACGCGGGCCCGCTCCTGCTCCAGTGTGTTGATCTGGTCGCGCAGGCGGCGACCAATGTCCTGGTGGTGAAGCCACAGCTTGTACTTGCCCATATAGTTCCCTTGCTCACTCGCGGTTCGCTGGCGCGATCCATCTCGCATCGCCAGGCGGTTCTGTCTGCCTCGTCTGGCGGCCCGCGCCGTGGCGCTGGAGGCTCCGCCGAGCATCTGGGGCAGGGCGGACGACTCCCCAGAATGTCCGCGCAAGTATACCATAAGGGCTATGGCCCGGCAAACGCGCGGCCTTCGTATGACCCTTTCCGGCTATCAGCAGGCGGCAGGCGCTGGCCCAGAGAACCGCGCCGCCGCCCGCTCCCTTGACATCGCCCTGCGCGGATGGCTACCATAGCGGTAACATGAGACGCTATCCGCTGCGCGCTGTGTGGTGGATAGTGTCGAGAGAGGCGCCACGCGAGACACGCCTGCCAGCCGGAGCTTCAGAAAGCCGTGGGATGATGCGACACGGCGCCCACTGGTGGACATCCACTCGCTAGCCTTCCGCTCAACCGTCGCACCCGCTCCAGGCTGGCGCGCGACGCCAAGACGGAACGTTTCCCCGGCGTTAACGGGCCAATGAGGTCGGAGCCAGCGTTGGGCTGGTCTTCCCGGCGAACAAAGGTGGCGCCACGAGGCATACGCCGCTCGTCCTTTGCGATGGGCGGCGTATTTTGTTGGGCGAACGCGGGCGGCGCATGGGGCGCGCCTGGCCTCGCCCCGCCGGGAGGAGTCACATGCTGGACATCGCATTCATTCGGGAAAACCCAGAGCTGGTGAAGGACGTGGCGCGCCGCCGCAAGACCGCCGTGGACGTGGATGCGCTGCTCGCGCTGGACAATGATCTGCGCGCGACCCGCCGCCACGCCGACGACCTGCGCGCCGAGCAGAACCGTCTCTCGAAGGCGATCCGTGACGCGGGCGCCGACAAGGAGGCCCGCGACGGCTTCATCGCCCAGGGTCGCGGCGTTGCGGCGGAGCTAAAGGATCTGGAGCCGCGCGAACGCGAGCTGGAGGCCAGCCTGCGCGAGCTACTGCTGCTCACGCCGAACATCCCCGACGCCAGCGTGCCGGAGGGCGAGAGCGAGGACGACAATGTCGAGGTGAAGCGGGTTGGCGAGCCGCGCCAGTTCGACTTCGAGCCGCTGGACCATGTGACGCTGCTGACGAACCTCGGCATGCTCGATCTGGAGCGCGGAGCGAAGGTCGGCGGCTCGCGCAGCTACATCCTGAAGGGCGAGGCGGTCTTCCTGGAGCTGGCGCTGATGCAGTTCGCCCTGCACCATGTCGCGCGCAAGGGCTTCCTGCCGCTGGATGTGCCGGCGATGGCGCGTGAGTTCTGCTTCATCGGCAACAGCCAGTTCCCACGCGGACGCGAACAGACCTATGCGCTGCCAGAGGACGATGTGTTCCTCGTCGGCACGGCGGAGGTCTCGATTACTGGCATGCACAGCGGCGAGATCCTGCGCGAGCAGGATTTACCCATCAAGTATGTCGGTTATTCGCCGTGCTATCGGCGCGAGGCTGGCACGTATGGCAAGGATACCAAGGGCATCATGCGTGTCCACCAGTTCTATAAGGTCGAGCAGTACATCATCTGCCGCGCCGACCACGAGGAGTCAGCGCGCTGGCATGAGGAGTTGCTGCGGGTGGCCGAGGAGATCGTGGTGGCGCTGGAGTTGCCCTATCGCGTGCTGAACCTCTGCGTGGCGGACCTGGGCGACGCCAAGGTGAAGGGCTATGACATCGAGTGCTGGGTGCCGTCGGAGGGCCGCTACCGCGAGACGCACTCGGATTCGTATTTCCACGACTACCAGGCGCGGCGGGCTGACATTCGCTATCGCGGCGAGGATGGCGTGGTGCGCTATGTCCACACGCTGAACAACACCGCGCTGGCTTCGACCCGCGCCATCATCGCCCTGGTGGAGAACCACCAGCAGGCCGACGGGCGCATCCGCATCCCGACGGCGCTGCGTCCGTGGCTGGGCGGACAGGAATATCTCGGCAAGGCGTGGCGCTAGGCCAGCGGCGGACACGCGCGGCCACCCGGCCATCTCTACTATGGGATGGTCAGGTGGCCGCGCCACTGTCTGTCACCGCCGCGAGCGCAACAGATCGAAGTTGAACGCGATGTTGATCCCCAGGATCAGCGCGCAGACCGCCGCTAGCCCGATGGCCGAGCCGAGCGCGCCGAACGTGGGAGCCAGCGCAGCCATGATATTCACCAGGAATATCAGGAAGAAGAGTGAGAGGGCTATCACGCCCATGCGCTGCATCGGCGTCGCGTGAAGCGCCTGCGGGGCGCCCGTCGATGTCGGGTGAGGCAGATCGGTGTGAGGTGTCATAGAGCGCCACCATTCCTTCATTGCAGAGAGGGTTCCACTGTCGGCGGAGCCTCATCTATCCATCCCTGACCGTAGCCCGTTTCGCTCACACGGCTGTCACACGGCTGGCGCGGAGCGACACAGTATCCTCTCTGGCGCCGCGCAGAGCGCAGACTCCCAGCCGCCGCGCAGGTTGCGAGCTGGCTGGGAGCCTGGATGCGCCTCATCCCGATGGATGCGGGAGGCAGGCGCCGCTAGTGCGTGTCGTAGTAGTAGAGGTTGTAGACGCGCATCAGGCTGACGAGTGAGGAGCCGGGGCTGTTATGATTGGTGTAGTGGCCCCAGTCCCACGGCGAGCGGCCCAACGCGCGAGCGGCGGCGTCGGCTCCGGAGGCTCGCCAGGCTCGCGCCACGCCAGTGTAGTAGCCAAGGTGGGCGACATGGACGTACTCGGCTACTCCCTGCGATGGCGTGTAGGCGTAGGCGAAGGCGGCGGGTGAGCCGGGCGCGCTCGTACCGCCGACCATCGGCTCATTGGGCATCGCGCCGCAGTTGCCCCAGTTATAGCCGGTGAAGGTGTGCGTGCGCCAGCCCGTTTCCAGTCCCCACTGCGCCAGAATCATGCTCACGGGCCAGCCAGTCTGGCGGCTCGCCTGGCGCGCATACGGCAGCGTGTAGTTGATGAACGCGCGCACGTTGCTGGGGGCGCTGTAGGTTGGGGCGTGGCCCGACTGCGCGGGCGCGGGCCGGTTCGACGCGGCCAGTGGCATCAGTGGGATGCACATCTGCTGGCCGACATAGATCAGGTTGACATTCGGGATGTGGTTGGCGGTGGCCAGTTCGTGAATCGAGACATGGTAGCGCTGGCTCAGCTTCCAGAGGGTGTCGCCGGAGCGCACACGATACCACTTGCAGCCAGCGGCGGCGCTCGCCGTCATGATCTGCGGGAAGAAGCCGATCACCAGGCCAAGCACGACAGCCAGATTGACCAGCAGCCAGAGCGGCGGCAGCCGCAGGCCGCGTCGGCGCGGTGGTCGCTCCTCCACCGCGATCACCTTGCCCTCGACGATCAGCTCACGGCTGGTGGAGCGGACGCGGCGCGCGGGCAGCGGCACGACCGGACGCATCGCCGCGACGTGGATGGCGCGCTCGGTGGCGCGGCGCACCCGGCCACGCGGCGGGTGTGGCGGGATGGGCGGCTGTGGCGGCGGGACGACACGCCGGGAGCCGGTAAAGAACTCGACGAACTCGGCAAGCTCCTGCTCGGCCAGTGTCTCGCGCGGCGCGGCTGGCTCGTAGCCGTCCAGTGGCGGCAGTGGCGGCAGTGGCGGCAGTGGCGGCAGGTCGCGCTCATACACATCGCCGCCGTGATAGGGCGAGCGCGCGCCACGCGGGCGTCCACGCAAAGTATCCAGGCCCATCGCACCCTCTCTCTGTTTAGCCAGCGCGCGATTCGCGGCGCGCGCCAGCGCCTACACAGGTCTCGGACGACTCTAACAGACCTGTGCTCTGTAACACAAGAGATGGGTGGGGCGACGTAGGACTATGGTACAGGGAAGCGGCATTGTCGCGCATCGCTGCGCGTTATAACGCCTCAGCGCGTGAGGAGCAGTCCCATAATGATGCCAATGAGGGCGCCAGCGAAGACCTGTATGGGGGTGTGGCCAATCAGCTCGCGCAGCTTCTGCTCGGCAATGCCGCGCTCGTGGAAGAAGTCATCCAGCATGCGGTTGAGGATGCGCGCCTGCTTGCTGACAGCCAGACGCACTCCGGCGGCGTCATACATCACGACGCCCGCGAAGACGGCGGCCAGCGCGAAGGCCACGGAGTCGAGGCCGTCGATCCGCGCGATGCCCGTGGCGAGGCCCATCACCAGCGCGGAATGCGAGCTGGGCATGCCGCCCGCCCCGACCAGATGGCCGAGGTTGAGCCGCTTGTCCTTGCGCACGGCCACCAGCGTCTTGATGAGTTGCGCGATAAACCATCCCGACGCGGCGGCCCAGAGGGGCCGGTTCGCCGCCAGCAACGCCAGTTGTGCGCTCATCGCCGTACCTGTCCGCCTTCATCTGCGCGGCTGGCGAGGTCCGCCAGCGTGTCGCCGCTCAGTCATTCCCGTTGGGCTCGAAGTCGTCGAGCGCGTACTCTACCTCGTCCTCGTCGCTGGCGGGCGCGACGATGCGCAGGCGACGCACGCGCAGCTCCGCTGTGTCGAGGCGATCCTGGCAGGCTTTGGCCAGTCGCATGCCGCGCTCGTAGAGCGCCAGTGACTCCTCCAGCGGCAGGCGTCCGTCCTCCAGTGAGGTTACGATGGTTTCCAGCTCGCTCATCAGCGCGTCGAAACGCTGCTCAGGATCAGCGGGATTGGCGGGATTGGCGGCGCGCTGGCCGCGCCGCTTGCGCTCAGCGCCATTGCGGGCATCATCTGAAGTCATGGCTGGGTCTTCTCCTGTTTGCGCGTTGGTGTGGCGTCGGGTGGGTCGGGGAGACGCGGGCCAGCGGTCGCCGCAATCCGGCCATCGGCCAGGGTGATGCTGAGGCCGTCGCCGGGCGCCACCTGCGCTGTGCGCGAAACCAGCGCGCCATCGGCCTCGCGCCGCACCACCGCGAAGCCCCGCGCGATGGTTAGCAGCGGGCTGAGCGCGTGCAGGCGCAGCGCGGCGCCGCGCACCGTCTCCCGGCGCAGATCGAGCGTGTGCTCCATGCGCAGGGTCAGCGTTTGTGTAGCGGCGTCCACGCGCTGGCGCAGGTCGGCGATCTGGCGGCTGGGGTTAGCGCGGTCGAGGCGGCGCGTGGTGACCTCCAGCTCGTCACGCTGCGCCTCTACCGCCTCCACAAGCGCGACGCCGAGCCGACCGGTGAAGTCGCGAAGCGCCTCACGCCAGACCGCCGCATCGGGCGCGACGGCCATCGCTGCCGCCGTGGGGGTGGAGACGCGCAGGTCGGCGACGAAGTCGCTGATCGTGAAATCGGTCTCGTGGCCGACGCCGGAGACGACCGGGACGCTGGAGCGCGCGATGGCCCGCGCCACGACCTCCTCGTTGAAGGCCCATAGCTCCTCGATGGAGCCGCCCCCGCGCGCCACGATGATGACCTCGGCGTCGCCCTGCGCGTTGAGCGCGTCGATAGCGTCGGCGATCTGGGCGGCGGCGCCATCGCCCTGCACCAGCGTCGGCGCGAGGATCACCTCCAGCAGCGGGCAGCGCAGCCGCAGTGTTCGCAGGATGTCGCGCAGGGCAGCGGCCTGGGGCGAGGTGACGACGCCGACGACCTGCGGGCTGAGCGGCAGGGGACGCTTGCGCTCAGGCGCGAAGAGGCCCTCAGCCTCCAGCCGCGCCTTCAGCGCCTCGAAGCGCAGGCTCAGCTCGCCCACGCCCGCGTCGCGGATGTCGTCCACGTAGAATTGCAGGTCGCCGCGCTGCTCCCAGACGCCGATGCGCCCGTGCGCGAAGACGGCCATGCCATTCTGGAGGCGGCCCGTGGTGTAATTCTTGAAGAGGGCGCAGCGGAGCGAGGCGCCGTTATCCTTCAGCGAGAAATAGCGATGCCCCGACGCCGCCTGGGTATAGTTGCTGATCTCGCCCTGGACCCAGACATCCTGGAGGAAGTAGTCTTCCGCCATGAGGTCCTTCAGGTAGCGCGTCAGTTCGCTGACGGCGACGATCCGCATGGACGCTGGCCCTCCGTCTCCACGCGCCGCAGGCTAGCTGTTCGGCTCGATCTCCAGCAAGGGCTGGCCGTATTCCACCGGCTGGCCATCGCTGACGAAGACCGCGCTGACACGCCCGGTAGCGGGCGCCTCGACCTCATTGTAGACATTAAGGGCCTCGACCGCGCAGATATTCTTGCCCTGGTGGACGACATCGCCCAGCGCGAGCGCCCGCCCGCCCCGGTTGATCGCCGCGCGGAAGACGCCGACCAGCGGGGCGCGCACGGTGATGGCGTTGGACTGCGAGCGCGCCTCCAGTTCCTCCACGACGAGCGCGTCATAGAGGTCCTCATCAGCGAAGGCGCCGTCCGCGACGGTGATGGGCGTGGGCTTGCGCAGTGAGAGGCGCAGGCCGTTGTCTTCCTCGATGGCGATTTCGTCGATGTCGCTGCCATTCATCAGACTGATGAGCTGGCGTAGCTCCGCGACGCTGAGCGGAGACTGCTCGGACTGTGAATCATCGGGCCGGATGGCCTTGTCGCGCGTCATGCCGCTCCTCCGTTGGTCTGGGCCGCTGTCGCTCTCCAATAAAGCGAGCGGGCTAGTTGACCCGCTCGACATACGTGCCGCCATCGGTCTTCACGCGAATCTTGTCGCCTATCGTGACGAAGAGCGGGACCTGCACCGTGACGCCGTTCTCCAGTGTCGCAGGCTTGCTGCCGCCGGTCGCGGTGTCGCCCTTGAAGCCTGGTTCGGTATAGGTGACTTCGAGGTCAACGGTGATGGGCAGTTCGACGCTCAGTGGCTCGTCTTTGTAGCTGATGACTTCGAGCTGCATGCCGTCCTGCAGGTAGTGGCGCGCGTCGCCGAGCTGCTCCGCCGAGATCGGAAACGTCTCGAAGGTCTCGTTGTCGAGGAAGTAGTAGGTGTCGCCGTCGTTATAGCTGTACTGCACGGGGCGATGATCGAGGAAGGCGCGGGGGAACTTCTCGCCCGCATCCACCGTGCGCTCGATGTTGGAGCCGGTGCGCAAGTTGCGCAGCTTCATGCGGACAATCGCGCCGCCGCGGCCCATCTTGATGTGCTGCCAGTCCACGATCTGGAAAAGCTGCCCCTCAAACTCGATAGAGATGCCCTTCTTCAGGTCACCTGTGGAAATCATGACTCTCGCTATCCTCTCCGCGCGCCCGGCCCCACTCCAGGGCAGGCGCGTCCGTGGTTGCGCAGCGCGGGATCGCACGGCGTGGCGCCGGGATCAACCGCATCGCGCGTTCTGAAATATGCCGGGCGCGTCGCCCCACATCGTACAGCGTCTCTGGCGCGCCTCGGAAGCCTACCTGTCTGTCGAGGCGGTAAACACCCACCTATTCTATCATGCGGGCCTTGCGCCGCCAAACCGACTGGCCTGAGCGACGTCACACCCCGCGCTTGACGCCTGCTTTACACTGATGCTGGAATGCGCGCCAAACGCTGACGCGCATGCGTGGTGTGTTGTCTGGTTGCGGAGGGGAGATAGGTCATGGCGGATGAGAAGGCGAAAGCGGAGAAGCGGCATGAGCCATCCCACGTGGCCTGGCGGTGGTGGGTCTTTTGGAAGGGGCGTTCTGGCTGGCGGACGGTGTGGGCGCTGATTCTGGCGATTCCACCGCTGCTGGCGCTCATCTATCTGGCACTCCCAGCCGTGTATCAGACGCATGCCTTCATGGTGGCCCAGGCAACAGGGCAGGCGCTCGGCGCGACCGGGCTGCGCGTGGGAATCGAGGTGGCGCTGGCAGGCTGCGCGCTCTCCAGTTTCGCGCTACTCGTCGCGCCGGGCTTTCGCAAATATCCCTATCTGAGGGCGCCTACATCCTTCATCCCGCCGATCACGGTCTATGTCGACACGGAGAATATCAATGGGCGAGGCATCATGGACGCCCTCATGGACTATCT
>DASVWQ010000493.1:0-2071 GCA_036393135.1 Ktedonobacterales bacterium | reverse complement strand
ACGGCGGCGAATTCGCGGATGGCGGCGTGGTCGAAGGGCGCTTCGGGCGCCTGGCCCAGGATCGCCTCGGCGTAGGCCTGCGCCTGCTCATCATTTTCGGCGTCGATCAGCGAGGCCAGCAGCGGAAAGTTGATGCGCTGCTCCTCCATGTCGATCGTGAGCCAGGCCTGCGAGCCTTCCTGCTCGATGCGCGCGGGCCAGTAGAGCAGCGGCGCGCAGAACAGGTCGCCCTTCTTCTTGGGGCCTTGCCCTGGCCCGCGCCCGACGAGGAAGATCGAGCCATAGATGAGGAATTTCTCGCGGCGGTTCACATCGGCGGCATTCTGCGCGGTGATGCCGATGCTCAGCGGAACTTCCTGGCGGGTGATCGCCCCGGTGAGCAGACCCTCCTCGCCCTCGGTGAACATCAGGTACTCGGCCTGGCCCTTGTCCAGCACATTCGAGAGGACGCCCCCGCGCGCGTCGGCGGCAAAGCAGTCGTGGTAGTAGCGGCAGACGCCCGCGAAGAGCGTGGACGCCGGGGCGACGACCGGCGCGGCGCTGGCGGGCGCGCCATCGGGCCATTCCGCGACGGGTGTGAGGCCGCTGCGCTCAGGCTGGTCGTGAGCCGCGCCCGCCCTCTTTTCATCTTGTGTTGTGCGACCGCGCCGGAACAACGCCATCCTGCAACTGACCCCCTCGCCCATAGCCTGGGCGTCATCCGGCGCCGGCAGTGCGACGACCTGGCGCCGCACGGGCAGTATAGGTATCGGCGCGCGAGGGCGTCAAACAAACGGCCCTGAATGGCCACACCCAAATAGGTGATATGTCTAGATTTGTCGGGATTGAGCGAATTGTGACACCGCGCTGGGACGCTGTGACGAGCGCATGAGCCGCCGCCCTTATCGTGAGGCCTGGACGCGGCATGTAGCGGCTTCGCGCCCGCGCGCGTCCAGGGAGGTCACGATGAAGACGTTGATTGTCTATGATTCGCAGTATGGCAATACGGAACTGGTCGCGAAGGCCATCGAGGCCGCGCTGAGCGGCATTGGCGAGGCGCGCGCGATCCGGGTGGAGGCGATGCGCCCTGACAGCCTGGATGGTGTGAACCTGCTGATTCTGGGCAGCCCGATTCAGGGCTGGCGCCCGACTGAGGCGATGCAGACGCTGCTCCAGAACCTGACCGCCGAGCGGCTGCACGGGGTCTCCGCCGCCTGCTTCGACACGCGGATCGAGCATCCGCGCTGGCTCGCTGGTTCCGCCGCCAAGATCATGGCCCGGCGACTGCAATCCCTCGGCGCTACGGTTGTGGCGCCTCCTGAGGGCTTCTACGTCGAGGGGACCGAGGGGCCGCTGGTCACGGGCGAGGAGGCGCGGGCCGCCGACTGGGCCGTCAAGCTGGCCACTCAGGCCGGGACGAGCGCGCTGGCCAAGCGGTAAGTGGGCGCCTCACTCCGGCAGAGCGATGATCTCCGCGCTCGGCTCGCCATCGGTGATGGTGAGCAGGGCGACTGTGCAGCGCGGCTGGCGGCGACGATCGGTCGCGCTGCCGGGGTTCAGTAGCAGCAGGCCGTCGCGGTCCTCCAGCCAGGGGATGTGGCTGTGGCCAAAGATCACCACGCGGGCGGCGGGAAACTCGCGCCGCGCGGTCGCCGCGTAGCGCGTCTTGTCGCCGAGGATGTGGACGACGCCGATCACGCAGCCGCCGACGACCAGTTCCCGCTTGATCGGTAGCAGCGCAATGATCTCGGCGTCCTCCACATTGCCCTGGACCGCTTCGACGGGCGCATAGGCCGCGAGCTGGTCGAGCGCCGCGCGGGTCGAGTGGTCGCCCGCGTGGACGATCAGCTCGACGCCCTCGAAATGGCGCAGCGCCGCGTCCGGGATACGCCGGGCGCGGCTGGGGATGTGCGTGTCGGAGATGACTCCGACGCGATGAATCTCAGGCATGTGGGCAGGGTACCACGCCGCGCGCCGCCGCTACTCCCACTTGAAGAAGCGCGCGGCGACGCCGATGCAGACGATCGCCCAGGCCGCCAGCACTACCAGGTCTACCCACATCGGGAAATCGGGCGTGCTGCCAGCCGTCACC
>DASVWQ010000492.1:0-5091 GCA_036393135.1 Ktedonobacterales bacterium | reverse complement strand
CGACATCCGGCATGGGCGCTGGCGGCGCGGCGTCGGATCGCCCACAACTGCGCTAGCCGAAGCGGACGCCGACGGAAGCTAGCGTTCATCCGCCAGCGTCCGCGCTATCCGCTCGCGCACGGCCGCCAGCGTGGCGCGCTCGCCATCGGTGAGTTGCGTCAATCCGGTGGTGAAGTCGTTCAGGCGGGTGGCGAGCAGGTCGCAGGCGGCCAACAGCGCGGCGCGGACACTCGCCGTCTCCGACGTTGCCAGCGTACGCGCCAGCTCCGCCTGGAGCATTTCTGACGCCATCCACTCGAAGCCCTGGCGTGGACGCTCGGCGCCTGCGGCCAGCGTGGTGAGCGTCATGAGGCGCTCACGAATCTCCTCCAGCGCGGCCAGCGCCGCCCAGCGCCGCCCGCGCGCGAGCGCCTTCGCGCCATACAACGTCGCCCGCACGGCCAGCGCCACCTCCGCCTCCGCCTCGGCGTCGAGAGCGCCTGTGCGCGCATTCGCCAGCCCCGCCGCGCGAATCGACTCCTCCGGGATGCGGCCCCAGAGTACACGCATGCTGGCGATGATATTGGGGCTGGTCGCGCGCAGGGGATGGTAGCGGATTGAGAAGTCCGCCAGCGATTCCAGGACCACATCGCCATCATCGCCGCGCCGGGGCGCGATCAGGGCGGGTCGCTCGCCAATCGCCGCGCACAGGCGCGTGATCTCGGCCACGGGATCGATCCGCGCGTCATCGGCGATGACGACATCGAGGTCGAGATCGGAGTAGTTGTCCCAATCGCCACGCGCGACCGACCCGAAGACGATGAAGGCCAGCGCCCAGGGCTGCTGGACGTGATACGCCGTCATCGCGCGCAACAGCCGCTGATGGGTAGGGTCGCCAGGCCATGCCAGCGAGTCAGGCGCCGTCTCGTCAGCCATGCCGTCGCTCTCCTCTTCGCCTTCGCCCGCTTGGCGCCTAGCGCCGCGTGCGCGGCCCACGCCGCCGCCCGTGTGGTTCGCGCGGCGCGCGCCGCTCATAGGCGCCATAGCTGAGGGTGGGTAGCGCGTCGAGCGCCTCCCGCGCGCGAATGGCCGCCCGCTCGGCCCGCGCCCGCATGCTGCCCACGTAATTCGGGCTGAGCTGGGTGAGCGAGTCGGCCAGCAGCAGCAGTGGCCAGCCCAGCGGCCCTGGTCGCTGGCGGATGGTCAGGCGCAGGCGTGTGGCGCCGTCGGGGTTGTCGGTGGCGGGGATGAAGGCCAGCGCCCAGGTGAGATTATCGCGCCAGCCAGGATAGGTCGTCTCCCAGGTGAATCCGTGCGGCGGCTGATACTCGGCCAGATGCATCGGGATGCGCTTGCCGCGCTGGCGGGTCAGCGTGAAGGTCCACGCCGCTCCTGCCCGCAGCGGGCGCGCGGGCGGCTCTGGCAGCGCCACGCTGGCGAACCACGCGGCGGCGTTGCGGGGGTCGGCCAGCCAGGCGAAGGCCGTCTCAGCCGCGCAGGCGACCTCTACCTCCGCGCTCGCCTCCCGAATCGCCATATCGTATCGCTCCTCTGGCGCCGCGTTGCCTTTTCGCTCACCCTTTACCGCACTATACCCGCTGCGCGGCCTCTGGCGCCCGCTCGCGAGCAAGCAGAAGCCGCCGCACGCGCGCCTGAGAGCGCCATTGCTCCCACAGCTCACAGCACGGCGGCGACAGGCTCACAGACGGCAGAGACGACCCACGGTTAGCCCTTGGCGGGGCCGATGCCGCGAGTCGCCGCCATCGCCTGCCGCATCTCGCGCGTCCGCCGCGTCCTGCCAAAGATCAGCAGCAGGCAGGCGAACAGGAAGATGAGCAGCGAGACGGTGGTGCTCGCGCCAAAGAGCGGGAACGGCTCGCGCTGGGTCCAGCCGACCAGATTGAAGAAGGCGTTGGAGAGCGAGAGCGCCAGCGAGAAGATCCACAGCGTCAGCGCGCCGATGTACGTTACCAAGCCGAGGAAGCGGAAGGTGTTATCCGCCACACGCAACTCGAAGACCAGCATCATCAGCGCGATGGTCAGCGCGAGGGCCGCCGCGACGACCAGCGCCACCGCCGCCGCCAGGTCCTGATACTGGAGGAACTGGCTCAGCTTGTCCGCCGCCGCCTGGCACGACGCCGGATCGGGGAAGGCGTTGTTGGTGCGAGCGCAGGTCAGATTGTCGCTCTGCAAGTGCAGGTAGAGCGCGATGTTCTGGGCTGCCTGCCCCAGCGCGACCATCGCCAGCAGAATGAAGAGCGGCCAGACAACGTTGCGCATGGCCAGCAGCAGGTTATCGATGGCGATGCGCATGCGGCGACTCAGCGCGCCGCGCAGCGCGTCGATGATGGTGCCGGTGACGGAGACCGTCGCTGACTGCCGACCACCCTCCTTCTGCGCGGGCTGCTGCACAACCTCGGTGCTGACCGCGCGCGACTGCTGGTCGCCAGTGGTCGCCACCGCCATGCCCGGAGCGGCGGCTGGCGCGCCTTCTTCCTCGCCCGTCTCGCTGACATCGGTGAGGGCGTTGGCCGTCGCGGTCAGCGCGAGGGTGATGAAGCCCAGCGGCAGGTAGATCAGCGCCTGAATCAGGTCTATCTTGGCCAGCGTCCAGGGGTCGTGGGGGCCACCGCCGCCGACACCGTGGACACCGCAAGCTCCGATTGGCCACGAGACGGTGCAGGTGGAGATGTTCAGATTCACTTGCAGAGCGTCGATGATCGGGTTGATGAACTCGGCGTGGAAGATGAGCGAGAGGACGCCCGCCAGCACACCCGCCGCGATCAGGTCGCCCGCGATCAGCTCGGGCAGCGTCGGCAGGTCGCCCGCCTCGCTGATCTCCACGGCGCCAAAGCCCAGATTGATGCGCCGGTCCGCCGGATCGCCGCTACGACTGAGAACCCAGCGGCGGATCGTATCGACCCAGAAGATGGCCAGCACGCCAAAATTGATGATGGCGTAGGTCCATGGGCTGGTGCCAATCTGCGGGATGGTGATGCTGATGTGGAGTACGGCGTTCACGATGCTGCGCAGCAGGCCGGGATCGAGGGCCGTGAAGCCAACGAAGATCATGCAGATGATCGTCACGACCAGCGCCTGGGTGAGCTGGCGGCGCAGGCGTGGATGGCGCAGGACGGCTGCCTCCAGCGTAAAGACCAGCGCGCTGAACCACAGGAAGAGCGGCCAGGCTTTGTGGAAGGCCAGCCCCAACAACGACTTGTCTTCGAGATAGCCGAAGTAGCCCATCAGCCCGAACGCCAGCACGCCAGCGACGCCCAGCGCCACCAGCAGCCCGTGCGGGAAGCGCACCAGGATGCGCCGCCGCATGGGGTCGTACACGTCGGTGTAGGCCCGCTTGTCATATCCCGGATTGCGAAAGACTCCAGACATCATGGGCGGCTACTCCTGTGCGCTCGGTGGCTGGTTTGTCGGCGCGCTGGGAGGCGCGGCGGTCAGGGTCGCGGTGGTGGTCGTGCGAGCGCGGACGCCGCCGGTGGGTCGGCTGGTGGACGACTGGCGCCGCACCATCTGGCGACCGCTCTCGGTCAGCAGCACATAGCCGCCGAAGATGACCAGCAGGATGAACGACGCGGCGGTCGCCCAGCTTGGTGGATCGAACGGGCGGACGATGTTGGGAGCGAACTGCTCCAGCAGGACGTTGAACCCCCAGAGCGCCAGCGAGAAGATCCAAAAGGTCAGCGCCAGGATGAAGCCAATCAGCCCCAGGAAGCGCAGGGTGTTATCGGCGACATGCCAACTGAAGAGCACCAGCGCGGCGGAGAAGACCAGCGCCAGGACACTGCCCAATCCCCAGAGCACGGCGGGCAGCACGAAACTGATCGCGGCGCGGTAGTCTCTGGATGGCGCGTGCAGGTAGAGCATGATGTAGTACGAGACCCAGTAGACGCCCAGCGTCGCAACAAAGAGCAGGATTGGCCAGACAATGTTGCGCAGTGAGCGACCGACCCCCATCAGCAGCTCGCGTAGTCGGCGATCGAAGGCGGCGCGCAGGGCGTCGACGACGGTCTCGGCGACGCCGGTGGTGATCGGCGCGGTGACGGGGCCGCCGCCAGCGACGGTCGCATTGACCGCCTTCGCCACGCCGACGGGCATGGGCGCGCCGCCGACAGAGCCGAAGCCGCCGAGCATCGCCGCCAGCCCCAGCACGAGGAAGCCGACCGTGGCATAGCCCAGCGCCTGTACCTGGTCGAGGAAGTTGAGCGTCACATAGCTCACGCCACCATTCAGACAGTCGGAGGGTGGGAACGAGATCGCCAGATTGCAGGAACCCAGCGGCGGGCTGGTGATAACGATGTGGTTTATAACGACTGGCAGGAAGATGTAGGAGAGGATGGCGGTCACCAGCGCGCCCGCCAGCAGGTCGCCAGAGACCAGCTCAGCCAAGCTCGGCTGGTCCGCCGGGTCCACTTTGTCATCGATACGCTCGCCGGTGGTGAGGTCGATCTCCGCGTGCAGGCGCCGCCCCTGCGCTCGCCGAACCCAGCGCCGGATGGTGTCCACCCAGAAGATGGCGATGATGGCGAAGTTAATGACCACGTAGGTCAGTTGCTCATCGGCGAGCAGCGGCAGGTAGCGCTCGAAGAACTGGCGGATAATGCCGCCAGGGAACTGTACGACGTAGACGATGATGATCCAGAGCAGCGCGATGATGAGCGTAGCGATGAGATAGCCCCGCAGCGACTTGTGGCGAAAGATCGAGAAGAGCAGGGTGATCATCAGCGCGCAGAGCCAGAGGTACAACTCCCATGGCTTTGTGAACACCGCCGGGTCGCCTTTGTAGCCGAGGAAGCCGACCATCGCGAAGGCGACCACGCCTGAGATGCCCAGCGTCAGGATGAGCCAAAGCGGGTAGGGCACGAGGAACGTGCCACGTTGGGTATCGTAGAGGTCGGTGATAGCGTGTGCGTGTTCGACCCGGCTGGATCCGCCCATTGGTTTCTCCTTCGCTGAGCCGACGCCTCAGATGCGTCGGAGCCTCACCAGTCGCCGCGCCGACGCGCAAGGCGCAGGGGCGAGGCTGAGGCGCAGCCTTCATAGCAGGCATGGCCCTCCTACTATACATGCCAGCGGCCCAGATGGAAAGCGCAAATT
>DASVWQ010000491.1:0-6967 GCA_036393135.1 Ktedonobacterales bacterium | reverse complement strand
GGCGGGGGCGGCCTTCTGGCTGCTGGCCCCGCCACTCAACCTGGCCCTCGGAATCGTCCTGGTGGCGCTGGCGCTTGGCGGCGCGCTGCTGGGCGCGTGGGTCGCACAGGAGCTATTCGTCAGCGAGAACGGCGTGTTCGTCCACTATCGCCTGTTGCGCCGCGACCGCGACATCTTCTGGTCGCATGCGCGCCTGCTGGAGTATGCTCCCGGCGAGCTGGCGCTGCGCTTTCGCGGCGATCGCGACCTGATCTGCGCTGGCCCTGGCCTCCTCAGCGCCGCCGACGCGCGCCGTCTGCGTGAGTATATCTACCGCTACTCCGAGGCGCGGACCACGCCCATGCGCGCCCGCCGCGACACCTAACGCGCGCGGCCTAATGCACGCGGCTGGAGACCATCGCGACGGCGGGCGTCGTAATCGCAGGGCGGGCGGGTTGGCCAGCGCGGGCGCGTCGCAGGCGCGATGGCAGGATCTGTAACTCCTCGCGGTATTTGGCGATGGTGCGCCGCGCGATCACGATGCCCTGCCGCTGCAACATCCGCATCAACTGCTCGTCACTGTAGGGGCGCTGGACATTCTCATCAGTAATGATGTCGCAGAGCGCCTTCTTCGCGGGCAGTGAGGCGTCGAAGAAGTCGTCGAACGAGGCCGCGCGTCCGTTGGGCAGCAGCACGAACTTGCCATCAGTGGCGCGGCTGACGGTAGATTCATGCAGGCCGATCTTGCGTGCGACATCGGCGCGGGTCAGCGGCTTGAGCGCGCTCTGCCCGACCTCCAGGAAGTCGCGCTGCATCTCGATCAGCGCGTCGGAGACCCGCTGCATCGTATCCCAGCGCTGGCGCAGCGCCGCTATAAACGTCTGCGCCTGCTCGACATGGCTGCGGATGTGCGTTCGCGCGCCGTCGTCGGCCTCGATGCGCGTCAGATTCTTGCGCGCCCAGAGGTATTCGGGGTTGACCCGCAGGACATAGCGGTTGCGCTCCACTACCTCGGCGGCGAAGCCGTTCGCGGTCTTGCGGATTACCACATCCGGGCGGACCGGCGAGGCCGAGGCGACCAGCGTGCCGGCGCTCGCGTCAAAGCCATGCGCGGGGTAGGGGTAGAGTTCGCGGCGGATGAACTCCCACTCCGCCTCGACTCGCTTGGGGGTCAGTCCCAGACGCCGCGCCACGTCACGAAAGCGGCGATAGGCCACGTCGCGCAGGTGGTCGCGCACCAGCGTCTCCGCCAGCGGGCGTCCCTCGCCAGCCTCGGCCAGCCGGTCGAGCTGGATCAGCAGGCATTCCTGCGCGCCACGCGCGCCGATACCCGCCGGATCGAGGCGCTGGAGCGCCCGTAGCGCATGCTCCACTCGCTCCCGCTCGCAGCCGAGCGCGTCGGCGGCGTCCTCGACAATGCTGGTGGCGAGAAAACCGTGGTGGTCGAGACTGCCAACCAGATATTCGGCGATGCGCGCGTCCTCCGTGGGGAGGCCGAGACACAGCGTCTGCAGGAGTGTCTCGCCCGTCGGGATGGTCGCGGCGACGCGGCTCATCGGGTCGTCGTTCTCGTCGTCGCTATAGGCTCCGGCGTAGGTCGGTCCCTGGAAGTCAGGCGTATCCTCGCGTTGGCGGTCGTCCGCGGCGCGCGTGGTGGCGCCACAGACCGGGCAGGGCGCCAGCGGCGACTCCAGTGGCGTGTTGCAGCGCGGACAGCACTGCCGCACATCCGCCTCGAACGCCGGATTCTCCTCGATGGTCCGCGCAATGGTCGCCTCCAGCTCCTGGTTCGGCAACTGCAACAGGCGCACCGCCGCGATCTGGCGATACGAGATGTTGATCGTGGTCTGTTGCGATGGCGCCTGCTCAACACGTAGTTCCAGCGAGTCCACGAGGGTGCCTCCTTTTCGCTCATCTGACGCCTGCGACGCCTGCGACGCATACGGCGCCAAATGGCGCGCCTCTCCCCACACGCCCAAGCGAGGGGCGCTTACAGAAGAGTTACGCAAGAATCGTGCCAGCGACTGTGCGATGCCTTGAAAACCCTGATTTTTTCAGCATCCGCGAGTTCCATCTCACACTACTATCGTGCCACATTTTCCCGCGATTGAACAGGGGCAAGTTGGGCATAGTCGCGTGGCCCTTCGTCGCGTCGCTGTATGCTATGCTGGGCGCGACGCGCGTGTGCGCTCTCAGCCAAGGAGTCTCACCTGATGAGCCTGCTCATCCCGCTGGCGCTCGCCTCCATCATCTTCTTCTCCGTCATCTTCATCACCGCCGCGCTGCTGATGCGCGGGCGTTGGGATGAGATGGGTGGGCCAAAACAGCCTCCCACCGAATAGCGCTCATCTGCTATGCTTAACTCCAGCCACGACCCGGCCGCGACGAGCAGGCTGTGGCTCATGGCTGGTCTGGCGGATAGAGCGGAGTGGCGGAGGTTTCTATGACAGAGCAGCGTGAAGCGGTCATCTGCGAGCTGGTCAGCGAGCTTGAGTCGCGCTTTCCCTATGCGGCGGCGCTCATCAGTAGTGGCGGCGGCCTGCGCATCACCGATAGCGGGCGCGAGCAGCAGGCGACCGAGGCCAGCCCCACGCGCGGCATCGTCTTCACGGTCTACGACGGCGCCACTTTCAATGAATTCGCCACCACCGAGACCGCGCCCGACGCGCTCGCCAGCGCAACACGCCGCTGGGCCAGTGGTCTGCGGCGCCGCGATGGCCCACCCCTCACCTTTGGCGGCCACGCTACGATTGCGGGGCGCGACCGCCGCGACTTCGCGACGCCAATGGCTGCCGACCCGGCCAGCGTTCCCCTGCCCCAGAAGCTCGCGCTGGTCCGCGACATCCAGCGCCGCGCCAGCGCGCTCGACCCGCGCATCGTCCAGGCGCGCGCGCAGTACGCCGAGTCCAGCGGCGTCGCCGAATATATCGGGCGCGGACGCTGGCTGCGACAACGCCTCAGCGGCATCGTGGTCGGCCTCTACGTCGCCACCCAGGCGGAGGGCGAGTCGCGCTTCAACTTCTTCGCGCTGGGCGGCGCGGGCGGCTATGAGCTGGCGCAGATCAGCGACGACCAGCTCCAGGCGACCGTCGAGACGGCGGTGCGCCTGCTGGATGCCAAACGCATCGAGCCGGGCCTCTACGACACCGTAACGGACCCCTCTGTCTCCGGCGTCATCGCCCATGAGTGCTTCGGTCACGGCGTCGAGATGGACCTCTTCCCCAAGGGGCGCGCCCGCGCCGCGCGCTTCGTCGGCCAGCGGGTCGCGGCGCCTGGCGTGGACATGTACGACGATCCGGGCCTGCCAGGCGCATTCGGCTCGTACTTCTTCGATGACGAGGGCGAGCTGGCGCGCCCGACACAAATCCTGCGCGATGGCGTCCTTGTCCAGCCCATCAGCGACTTCGCCTCCACCACCTACGGCGCGGGCGTCCACACGGCCAATGGGCGGCGCCAGGACTATTCGCGCAAAGCCTACGCCCGCATGAGCAACACGTATTTCGCGCCGGGGACAGTCGCGCCAGCGGACATGATCGCGGAGGTCGAGCGCGGCGTCTACCTCCGCAGCGCGACGAGCGGCATGGAAGACCCGATGGGCTGGGGCATCCAGGTCTCGGCGCTCTATGGCGAGGAGATCCGCGACGGCGCGCTGACCGGGCGGCTCTATACGCAGGTCGGCGTCTCAGGCTATGTGCCAGACCTGCTCCAGAGCATCACCGCCATCGGCTCTGATCTCGCCTTGAGCGCG
This sequence comes from Ktedonobacterales bacterium, assembly GCA_036393135.1. GTDB lineage: Bacteria > Chloroflexota > Ktedonobacteria > Ktedonobacterales > JADMIN01 > JAKAIY01. The sequence continues at coordinate 3,240 of DASVWQ010000491.1, read as the reverse complement.
GGCGCCTGTGGCAAGGGCCACAAAGAGATGATCAGTGTGGCCACTGGTGGCCCACATTTGCGCATGAAAGCGAGACTCGGCTGATGCCGCACGACGAGACCTACGATCACCTCGCGGCCACCGCCAGCCGCCTGGCCAGCGCCGCCGGAGCCATGCCAGGCGTGGACGCCTGGCAAACGCTCGCTACGCGCCGCGACGAAGCCCATGTCTATCTCATTGGCGAGGACATCGAGGAGGCGCGGCGCACAGTCGCTGGCGAGTCTGCCGAGGTGACACTGCACAACTTGCATGCGCCCCACGCGCCCACCGGCGAGCAGTCCGGAGCCGCCCTTGGCTCGACCACGCTGACGTTGCTGGCGGAGGATCAGGGCGATCCCGTCCGCCTCAGCGCGCGGCTGCGCGAGGGCGCGCTCATGGCTAGCCTGACCGATAACCAGCCCTACACGCTGCCCGGCGCGCCCGCCAGTGGCTTCCCCGTCGTCGCCTGCGAGGATATAGGGCTGAACGTCTCACTGGTTGCGGCGGCGGACCAGCTCGGAGCGCGGCTGCGCGCCGCCGTGCGGATGGCGCCAGGGGTGCGGCTGGGTAGCGCCGAGATCTACGCCGGGCGCGCCCAGCACACCCTCACCAACAGTCAGGGGCTGACCGCCAGCAAGCGTGAGACTACCGCCTTCCTCGATCTCGCGCTGATCGCGGGCGAGGGCGACGCGACCGCCGAGTTCCACGCCGAGTTGCGCCGCCGCCGCCTCAGCGACCTGCACGTCGAGCGCGTCATCGCCGCCTATGGCGCCTATGCCCTCCATGCGCTCCACGCCACGCCGCCCGACGCCTGGGAAGGCCCGGTCATCGTCAGTGGCGAGGCGGCGGCGCACCTCTTCAACCCGCCGACCACTGGCGATACCCCCTTCGTTGCGCACGCCTCGGCGGAGTCGGCGTATCGCCGACTGAGCAAGTTCCAGGTTGGCGAGTTGGTCACGCCAGAGGAGCCGCGTGGCGACCGTCTGACCCTCGTGAGCGACGCCCTGCGCCCCTACGGTGTCCGCACCGCGCCCTTCGACCGCGATGGCGTCCCGGCGCGAGCGGTCACGCTGATCGCGGATGGCGTCTTCCGCCAACCCTGGGCCAACGCCCGCTACGCGCAGTATCTCGGCGTCGCCGCGACCGGCGAGATCGGCAACCTCACGGTCTCCTGTGGCGCGACCCCGCTGGAGCGCCTGCGCAGCGTCGAGCATGGCCCGCTGTATGAGATCGTCGCCTTCTCGTGGTTTCATCCTGACCCTGTGACGGGCGACTTCAGCGCCGAGATCCGGCTGGGCTACCTGCACGACCGCTCCGGCGTGCGCCCGATCAAGGGTGGCTCGCTGGTGGGCAATCTCCTTGCCGCATTCGGCGACGCGCGCTTCTCCGCCGAGCCATTCTCCGACGGGGTGTATTACGGCCCGGCGGCGATCCGCTTCGCCACACTGACCATCACTGGCGGCTGAGGCGCGCGTGCGGGCGCCTCAGTTGTCCTGGTAGCGCTGCTTGAGGGCGCGGGCCATTTCGCGCTGCGACTCGCGCTCGCGGATGCTCTCGCGCTTGTCGTAGAGCTTTTTGCCGCGACACAGCCCGATTTCCACCTTGACGCGGTTGCCGCTGAAGTAGAGGCGCAGCGGCACGAGCGTCTGGCCCTTGGTCTGCGTCTTGGTGAAGAGGCGGTTGATCTCGCGGCGGTGCAGCAGCAGCTTGCGCGGGCGCAGCGGGTCGTGGTTGAGGTAGGTACCATGCTCGTACTCGGCGATGTGCATGCCTTCGAGCCAGACCTCGCCATTCTTGACGCGCGCAAAGGCCCCGCGCAGGTTGACATGTCCCGCACGGATCGACTTGACCTCGGTGCCGGTGAGCGCCAGTCCCGCCTCGATGGTTTCGTCCACGAAGTAATCGTGGTAGGCCTGGCGGTTGACGCTGATCGTATGTGTCTGCTCTGCCACGCGCGACGCTCTCCCATCACATACCACACGCCCGGCGGCGGAGGGGCCGTCCCGCGCGCTAGAATGTGAAGAGCGCGCGGCGCCAGAACGGTCGGGCGATCCGGCCGTACCTTGCGTTGAGCTATGCAAACGATGTACAAACTGTTGTGGGTCTCCAGCGCGTGACGTTGCGCAGAGCGTCGCGCAGTGGGGACCCGCCCATCATACCCCCGACCGGCGCGTGCGGACAAGCAAACGCCACGGGGGTAGCGGTGGGCTGTCGGAAGGCTGTTCGCATGTTCTATCGGCTGGGGCGCGCGATGACGCGCCTGCGCTACTGGGTCATCGGCTTCTGGCTGCTGGCGGCGCTCGCCAGCGTCCCATACGCCCCGCGTGTCGCTGAGGTCCTCTCGCCCGGCGGCTTTTCAAGCCCCGACATGCAATCGCAGCAGGCGGTGGACGCGCTCCAGAAGGGGCTGCACATCAGCTTCACCAACGTGCTGGTGATCTTCTCCAGCCCGACGCTGACCGCCAACGACCCACGCTTCATCGCCCAGGCCACCGCCGCCACCGCGAAGCTCCAGGGCTGGTCGGCAGTCTCGCAGATCATCCCCTTCACCCTCGACCCAACCCAGATCTCACACGACCAGCACACCGCCTACACTTCCATCTTTCTGAAGGCGGGCGCCGACGCCGCCCCGCAAGAGCTGCCCGCCCTGCGCCAGCGCATCGTCCAGCAACCCGACATCAGCGTCACGCTGGGCGGCGGCCCGGTCTTCTACGCCGACATCCAGAGCGTCAGCGAGGCCGACCTGCGCCGCGCCGAATTGATCGCCTTCCCCTTCGCTCTGCTCGCGCTGCTGCTGGTCTTCCGCTCGGTGGTCGCCGCCGGGCTGCCCGCGATAGTCGGCGGGTGCAGCGTTGCTGTTTCACTGGGCCTGCTCTACTTCATCGCCCAGCAGACGCCCATCTCTATCTTCGCCCTCAACATCACCACGCTCTTCGGGCTGGGCCTCGGTGTGGATTACTCGCTCTTCATCGTCAGCCGCTTTCGCGAGGAGCTGCGGCATGGCGCCGAGCCGAATGAGGCCATCGCCATTAGCATGGCTACCGCCGGGCGCGCCGTCTTCTTCTCCGGCCTGACCGTCTCCATTGGCCTGCTGGGCCTCGTCATCTTCCCCATCAATATGCTGCACTCGGTCGGCCTGGGCGGTATGCTGACCGTCGCCTTCTCGATCCTGGCCGCCGTCACGCTGCTGCCCGCGCTACTGGGCGTGCTGGGCGAGCGAGT
>DASVWQ010000490.1:0-5382 GCA_036393135.1 Ktedonobacterales bacterium | reverse complement strand
ATGCGCTCCCAGAGCTGCTGGAAGTAGTCATAGAAGCCTTCCACCACCGTCGGTTCGCTGATCTGCACGCTGGCGTCCAGCGGAGATCCGCTGGCGGTGGGCAGCCGCACGCCAACGAATGCGCTCCTCCTGCCCATCACTGACCATTTCAGATCCATCGGGATGCCCGTCGCATCGCTGGCGCTCGTCTGCCGTTCATCCACCAGCGCCAGATGGTAATGCGGATACGTCTGGAGGAGCCACACGACGTTGCGCAGGTGCTCCAGACGCCTCTCGGGCGGGAGCGTGTCCCTGTTCAACGCATCAGGCGACGAATACCTGCCAGTGTGCGCCAACGTCTCCACCGCCCGCTTGGAGCAGATGTCGTAGCAGTCCGCCTGGCGCAGCGTGCGCTTGAAGGCGGCGATGCGCTCGGTGCGCGCCCGCTTCATCGCCGCATACGTCGCGCCGCCCAGTTCATCAGCGAGTGGATGGCGTTCGTTGGCATACCACGACTCAGGCTGTGTGGTGACGCTGAGGCCGTCCTTCAGGGCGACACGCTCATCCAGGTGGGCCTCGTCGTCGCGCAGCAGCGTCTCGACCTCTACGGCGTTGGAGGAGAGGTAGCGCTTCATGAGAGGGGCGGTCTGTGCGGCGAGCCGGCGCGCGTGCGCCTGGAGCACGGTGATGTCGCGCGGTTCCCGCAGGACGATGCCATTGTCCACCGCCGTCGCCCGCTCGGTGGAGAAGAACGTGACAGCGCCGTGGCCGGGAATGACGAGCAGGTCATAGGGCGGGGTGAGCATACCATACGGGGTAAAGTAGCGCGGCAGATATTCGCCCATCCCCATCAGCCCGCGCATCATCTTCACCAGTTGCACGGTGCGCTGGCCGTCGCCATCCAAGCGGCAAAGGTACTGGATGCGCCAGTCGCGCCGCAGCACGGCCTGCAAGGCCGCCTGCCAGCGGTTCTGGAGGTCGCTGTCCATCTCGATCGGGTCGCTGCTCTGCCAGGTCAGCGTGATCGTCCGCTCCTCATCAGAGAGACCCTCCGCCGATGGCGTACCTTCCAGCAGCCGGATGGCCTCGTTCAAAATCGGCGCGCCCTTCGCGTCGGGGCTGGTGGGGCCATAGCGCGGCTCAGGCGGCGCGCTCGCCCTCCAGCTCTGGAGCAACGGAGGGATCAACCCCGCCGAACTCGGGGCGCCCTGGCGCGCCTGGCGTCGCCGCGGGTGCTCGGCCAGCGAACGCACCTGGGCCTCGTGCAGCTCGCGCGCCTCGATCGGGTTCAAGTTCAGGTGCGCCACGATCTTCTCGTAGTCGCCAGAGTTGAGCGCGGGCGGCTTCTCCCCGCGCAACCAGCGATAGATGGTCGAGGGGTCCTGATAGCCCAGCGCGACCTTCAGACATTTGACCGAGCACTCGCGGCGGCGCGCTCGCAGCAGTTTCTCCAGATAGTCGCCAAACTCCTCAGTCCCCACACATACCTCCTCACGCAACGGGCAGCGTGTTCGCGTCACTTGTGGCCAGATGGCGCCTCAATCGCCACCACATACCCATCCCAATACGCCATCATCGAGTCAGTGGGACGGACAACCGCTGGGGGACAGGCCGCACGGCGGGAGTGACGCCCGCAGAGCGCGGCAGGCGCGCGAATACAGCGACGCCAGTGATCGCATGTTCGCCGGGCGCCCAAGGAGAGCGCGGGCTGACTCACGTGGAGAAGCCCGTATGGCGTGGTCGCGGGACTGGCTGGGCTGGCTGGACGCGCCGATGGCCACCTCTGTTGAGGGCTATTGTATCACGGCGCAAAAAGAGATTGGCGCCACCACGGAGCGGGAAGCCTGGGGAGCGTCGCCACGACACCGCAGGAGGCAGACGACGCGCGGGAGAGGCGCGGAGGGCGGCTACGGCTGATCCAGGCGGGCCAGCGTCGCGTTGATGGCGTAGCGCAGACTCTCGACGACGCCCTTGCCGTTCACCGCGACAGCCTCGAAGCTGGGCGCGCGGAACGGATTGAGGTACTGGTCGAGCACAGGCGTGGGCAGCGTGCCAGGCAGGTCACGCTTGTTCCACTGGAGGACGATGGGGAAGTCGCCGGGACTCTTGCCCATCCGCCGGAGCTGGTCCGTCAACTCCTTGAAGCTTTCGATGTTTTCCTGGAGCTTGTTGGCCTGGGAATCGGCGACGAAGACAACGCAATCGGCCCCACGCAGCACCGAGAGGCGTGTCTGCTGGTAGAGCACCTGCCCCGGCACGGTATAGAGCTGGAAGCGCACCCGGAAGCCATGCACCATGCCAAGCTCCAGCGGCAGCAGGTCGAAATAGAGCGTGCGCTCGGTCTCGGTGTCAATCGAGACCATCTCGCCAACATCATGCGGATTGACCGTGCGGTGGATGAAATGCAGGTTGGTCGTCTTGCCGCTCAGGCCAATGCCATAGTAGACCACTTTACAGCTAATCTCACGCTTGGCAATATTGATGAGCGACATGTTCCTGCAATCCTCCGAGCCTGCCCCGCGCAGCCGGGCCGCGCAGCCGCCAGCCACATCCGCCGCCGCCGCACCACCGCTGGCACGCAGGTATTGTATCTCACACGGCGTCAGATGCAAAACGGCGAGCAGGAGGGATGGGCGAGTGGACGCGCTCACCAAACCCGCGCCGGACCCGCGTCCGGTCACAGCAGCGTTGACGCTGCGCGGCCTGGGCGCCATAATGCCGAAGGCGCTGTCCTGCGCGCGAGCCATCCCGCGGCCCCGCAAGCCGCGCCCCCGAGGGGAGATGAGAGAGCCATGCAGCAGGCCGAACGCCCGGTTACGGCCACGGCGACCGCCGGACAGCCCACCGAACCGCGCCCCACACAAGTCGCCATCAGCGTCGTCATCCCCGTCTACAACGAAGCGGAAAGCGTCCGACCGCTCTACGACGCGCTGACGGCCCAACTCGCCAGCCAGGGCCAATCCTACGAAATCATCTTCGTCGATGACGGCAGCAGCGACGGCTCATTCGCGCAGGAGCAGGCGCTCCACGAGCAAGACGACCACATCCGCGTCATCCGCTTCCGCCGCAACTTCGGCAAGACCCCCGCGCTGGTCGCGGGCTTCCAGGAGGCGCGCGGCGATATGGTCTTCACGATGGACGCCGACCTCCAGGACGATCCGGCGGAGATACCGCTCTTCCTGGAGAAGCTGGACGAGGGCTACGATCTCGTCTCCGGCTGGAAATATCCACGCCACGACCCGCCAACCAAGACGATTCCCTCGTTCTTCTTCAACCGCATGGTCTGGATGACAACGGGCGTCAAGCTGCACGACATCAATTGCGGGTTCAAGGCCTACCGCCGCGAGATCATCGAGGAAGTCAAGCTCTATGGCGAGTTGCACCGCTTCATCCCGATTCTCGCGCACCAGAAGGGCTATCGCATCACCGAGGTGAAAGTGCGCCACCATAAGCGCAAGTTTGGCAAGTCGAAGTTTGGCGCGGGGCGTTTCCTGCGCGGCTTCCTCGACCTGCTGATGGTCATCTTCCTGATCTCGTATCTGCGCACACCGCTGCGGCTCTTCGGCTCGATTGGTCTGCTGACGCTGCTGGCGGGCTTCCTCACCGACCTGTACGTCGTACTCGACCGCTACCTGCCCTTTGGCTCGCATGAGCAGATCCACAACCGCCCGGTGCTGTTCGTGGGCATCATCCTGCTGATCTTCGGCGTCAGTTTCATCCTGACGGGCCTGCAGAGCGAGATGATCCGCCACTTCGCCTATCGCCCGCAAGATGAGTACAGCGTAAGGCAGGTACTCGATTGAGCGTCTCTCCGCACGACACGCCAGACGCCCAGGACACGCGCGAGCAGCCCACCACAGGGGCCCCGCGCGGGCAATGGGCCAGCCGCCTCGCGCCGGTCCTGCGGCTGGTCGGGATGGCGCGGCGCCACAAGCGCGTCACCCAGGCGCTGGCGCTCGCGCTGATCGCCGCCTTCGTTCTCCTGGCCCTCAACAAGAGCTGGAGCGCCCTGCGGAGCTATCACTGGCAGGCGCAGTGGGGACTGCTGGCGCTGGGCTTCCTCTGCCTGGTCGGGCAGGAGCTGATGTTCGCGTTGATCTGGCGCAGCATCCTGCGGCGGCTCGGCAGCTCGCTCGACATCGTGACCAGCGAGCGCATCTACCTCGGCGCCGAGTTCGTGCGCTACATCCCCGGCAACGTCTGGCATATCATCACGCGGGTGGTGTGGGCCGAGCAACGCGGCGTCCCGAAGACCATCGGATTCGCCAGCATGGTGATCGAACTGGCGACCAAGATTCTCTCGGCGGCGCTGGTCTTCGCGGTCTCGCTGCTCTTCTGGCCGGACGCGACCACCCTGACCCGCCAGCTCGACATCCCACCGAACGTCGCGCTGATCGCCGGGCTGGTGGCGATCCCGCTGCTGCTGCTGGGCCTGCATCCGCGTCTGCTGGAAGCTGCGCTCAACGCCGGGCTGCGCGCCCTGAAGCGCGAGCCAACTCACCTGACGCTCGGCTACCTCGACCTGCTCATCGTCACGCTCTTCTGGGCGCTGAGTTGGGTCGTCGCGGGCGTGGGCTTCTACTTCCTGACGCGCGGCATCGTCACGACACCACTGCCCGCCACCCTGTTGCCGCTCTGCATCGGCATCTACGCGCTGGGATGGGACATCGGCTTCCTCAGCTTCATCACACCCAGCGGCATCGGCTTCCGCGAGTTGGCCATCGCCGCGCTGCTGGTGGCGGCGGGCGTAACGACTGGCGGCGGTGGCTTCGCGATCGGCTTTGTCGTGGCGATGGTTTCGCGCCTGCTTGCCACGGGCGCGGAACTGGCCTCGATCTCGCTGGCCTATCTCGTCTCAGGCGGCAAGATGCCCACCGCGCCCACGCCCGACACAACGGTCAGTCCAACGACAGAATGAGCGCGCCACTGGCCGCGCCATCAGCCCAGAAGGGCGTATATACCGATGGTCATGTTGACGGGACGCGCAAGCGTTCCTACAATGAAGCGAACATGGGGAGTGCAGTCGGTCCCGTGCGCTGGTCTGGCGCGATAAAGCGGGCGACGCCGGCGAGTGACGCTGGCGGGTAACGCCTCTGGCGGCTGTGTCTCTGGGGGGTATTCAGTGACAGCGCAAGAAGGCTCACTGGTCGGGCAAACGCTAGGAGTATATCGGCTGCGGTCGCTGCTGGGAGTCGGCGGCATGGCCGAGGTCTACCTGGCCGAGGACCCTGCGCTCCAGCGCGATGTCGCGGTCAAGGTATTGCCGCGCTCGCTGGCCGCCGACCCGAACTACGTCGAGCGATTCCGCAACGAGGCGCAGCGGGTGGCCAACCTCAACCACCCCAACATTACCCCCGTCTACACCTTTGGCGAGGAGCGCGGCCTGCTCTACCTCGTGATGCC
>DASVWQ010000489.1:0-8283 GCA_036393135.1 Ktedonobacterales bacterium | reverse complement strand
GCTGGCCGCCGCCGAGTGGCGCTGGGAGTACACCCGCGACACCGATGACGAGCGCCGCGTCTTCGAGGGCGCCAGCTTCCTCACCTTCCGCGCGGGGCTGATCGCCTCGTGGCGCGGCTTCTCCGCCCGGTTGGGGTGATGCGAAGCGCCGTAGGGCTTGGTATGTGAACGTTTTCTATCATGAAACGATGTATTCTCGCCGTTCGTTAGATTTCGTAGCCAGACAACATCCTGTGGTCGTTTCCCGCAGAGCCTTCTCTGACTGTATTTTTGTCATTGACGACACTACACACCACACTACGCCATGACTACCTGACCATTGAAGTCAAACAGGGTTGACCTCAAAACGCCAAAGGAGTGATCCATCGCTATGCCGCAGAATCAACAAAAGATCGAGCTGTCACGTCCATTTCGAGAATCCGCTGCGCGGCTACGCAAGAACCAACCAAGATTAGATCGGCAGATTCATAGGGCGTTACGGCTATTGTTCGACCATCGCGACAGCTTGGGATTGCATCGAGAGCCAATTCGCGAGTGCTGGTCTACTCATGTGTATTCATGCCGTGTAAACCAGGAAGTCCGCTTGATCGAGGAAGAAGCAAATCCGATGATTCCGCGCGCCATGTACGTGGACATGCACGAAGCCGCGTACCGCTGGGCGAGACATTATCGGGGCGGTGGAGCTGAGGATGTCGAGTTATTGGATCGTTCAGATGTGGTATCCAACCTAGTGGAACATGACTCAACCGGCGCCCAAACCGATGACACGCATCCTCTATTGGGCCTTGAACAGCTTCAGTACCTCGGCCCGGCTCTTCCGGAAGAACCAGATATGACCTGCATACCGGAAAAGGAGCTGCGCGATCTTGGCCTGAGTAGTCGTAACAGCGACCGGATTCGACGTGCTTCACCTGACGCCAAATTTGAGAACTATCTACCGCATGACCTTCTCAACACCGTCGCGGACCTCTATTGGCACTACAGCGATCTCTGCAGTGACAGCTATGAGTCCGCGACGGCGAATACTACCAGCATGGCCGACAGCATGCCAATGCCGATTCCGTTGGACCCCGATGATGACTGCGTTACACTCACCTCGCCAGATCAGTACCTGGGCATGTCAAAGATTGGGCTGGATCGCTACCTAACGACACTGACAGAACAACAACGGGAACTTGCCCGCACGGAGCAGCGCGGGTTGCTTGTGGTGCAGGGGAGCGGCGGATCAGGCAAGACAACGATAGCTGTCCATCGACTCCACTATCTCGCTGACCGCATCGCCACGCAGCCATCACTTCAGGCGGGCGATGAACGGCGTGTCCTCTATCTTTGCTACAACAGAACACTGGCGGATGTGGTGAAACAAATGCTGCGCACCCTTTATCGCGGCGAGGCGCCTCAACACATCGAAGTTCACACCTTGCACCAATGGGCGCACGAGTACTTGGAACGTCGCGGCGTGTTGAAGGGAGTTCACAATACAATGGGTGGCTACAGTTATCGCCGGGTGCGCAGTGACATGAAGGGATCGCTCGCAAATCTGCTGAACAAGCGACGCCAGGACACCCGAGAGGCAGTACGGCTATCAGCCAGTTTCGTCGCGGACGAGATCGAGGAAGTCATCATCGGTCGCGGCATGATCACCGCCGAAGAGTATCTGAACACAGACCGCGAAGGCCGGAAGAGCGGCCTTCGCCAAGCTGATCGCCAGTACATATGGGACCTGTACAGAGAATGGCGTCGCGAGTTGGATCGAGTGAAAGAAATTGACATCAACCTTTTGCCCGCGCTTGCCCTATGGCATTTGCACGACGATGCAGACTTCAAGCCGTATGAGGCAATCATCGTGGACGAGGCGCAAGATCTTACGCCGGTTGGCCTTCGACTCGCCACACAACTGACTGGGCGACAGGTGAGCCGTATAACCATCTTCGCGGATGCCGCGCAGTCCATCTACCGATCGGGATTCCGCTGGAAACAGGCCGAGTTGAACCCGCGAGGCAGGCAACTTCAGAGAATAGCGCAAAATCACCGCAACACAGTCCAGGTCTGGGAGATGGCGACATCGTTCCTAGAAGCTGGCTCTGGCCCCGATGAACCAGACGCATATGTCACCGCGAAGCGGCCAACAGCGATGGGTGACCTGCCACTCTTGCTAACCTGCCCGGACGCACAGACACAGGTGGCGGAGGTCATCGCGCGCATTCAAAAGCAACTCGACGCTGGCGTGTCGCCACAGACCATCGGAGTACTCGCGGGCCGCCGGAAACAGACAGAACTACTCGTCCAGGCGCTGCGTGAGGCCCACATCCCAACCCAGACAGACGATAACAATGGGCGCATCGACATCACACACCTAAGCGTCAAGGCGCTGACGATGCACAGCGCCAAAGGACTCGACTTCCCGCATGTCTATCTGGTAGGGCTGACTGAGGGCGGCATTCCAGGGGTGCCGCCCGAAACAAGCGCCGACGAGCTAGAGGACGACCACGCTGAGCTTCAGCGAAGACTCCTCTACACCGCGATGATACGGGCGGGTCGCACCCTCACCATGACGACGGTCACAGGGCGGATGCATCCCCTTGTAAAAGACATTCGCGATGATGTCTGCGCACGAGTGTCAGTGGGCGTGAGCAGTCCAGACACCGAACAATGACACCTTTCTATGGCTGAAATAAGTCTACCCGCGCGTCCACTCGGCGACCAGCTCCGCCAGGTCGGTCAGCGGGCGCGTGCGGATGGCGCAGCGGGGCAACGTGGCGAGAATCTGGTCGCCGTAGCCGCGTGACTGGAGGCGGTGGTCGTAGAGGATGACGGCGTTGTGGCGGGGATGGCTCCAGGCGAGGCCACCGAGCGCCTGGCGCAGCTTCAGCGCCGCCTGCGGAACCATATACTGCGCCTGCGGGTCGGGCCAGACATCAGCCCGCGCCGCCACCAGCGGATCGCTCTGCGGCGGGAAGGGCGTCCGCGCGACCACCACACAGGCAGGCGCGCGATAGCGCAGTTCCGCGCCATCCCAGAAGGCGCCTGCGCCGAGCAGTGTCGTGCGCGGCTGGTTGGTGAAGGTCTGCCAGAGCTGACGCGCCGAGCCATCCATCCCCTGCGCCAGCGTCAGGATGTCGTCGCGCTCCAGCGTGCGGCGGATGCCATTGGCCGCCGTGCGCAGCGCCGCGTGTGAGGGGAAGATCACCACCACATCGCCATTCAGCGCGCGGGACAGCGCAACCACCAGCTCCTCGAGCCGCGCGTGATAACCCGGCTCGGCAGGCTCCGGCGCGTCCACCGGCAGGGCGAGCAGCGTCTGGCTGGAATAGTCGGGCGAGACGGTGTAGGCGGGCGCCGTCTCCGGCAGTCCAAGCGCGCCGCGCGTATGCTCGAAGTCGTGATCCACCGCCAACGCCCAGCCCACCACCGCGACGCCGCGCCCAGCATGCCAGAGCGGCTCCAGCAGCGCGCCCACGCGAATCGGCGCGCTCACCAGCGTGGGCGCCTCCGCCAGCAGCCGCTCCTGCGCGTCCGATTCCCCGTGTGACACCATAGCTGGCTCACTCGCGCCAGGCTGCCCGTTCTGGCCATTCTGCCCGCTGTGTCCATTGGAGCCGTTCTGGCCGTTCTTGCGGTCACGTGACGGCTCGCCCCACGGGAAAGCCTGCGGCGCCCGCAGCCAGCAGACCATATCATCCGTCCGTGCGCCGCTGATGACCTCCACGCCGCGCGCCGTCAGCGCGTCGAGGCGCTGCGCAAGGCCGAGCAGATCGGCCCGTGCGCCGCCCGCCCGCGGCGATGGCTCAGCCCGCTGGAGCGCCCCAGCCGCCTCGCGCGCGGCGGCGGCCACCTGCGCGAGCGCCGCGCAGCAGTCCTGCCAGGCGCGGGTCAGGGCCGCCCAGCTCTCAGACGCGCGCACAGCGCCATCCACCCGCAGGGAGCCATTCTCGAAGGACTCGCCGCGCGCCGAACCAGCGCGGGAACCACGCTCCTGCCCCTCCTGCTGGGCCGCGCGCAGGGCGGCGCAGATCACGCGGACCGCCTCACGCGCCCGCTCCACGGTCTCGCGCCACTCCACCGCCCGCACTGATTCCCCGGCGAGGGTCGCGGCCAGCGGCAACAGCCCGGCGTCGCCCTCAGCGCCATGCGCCAGTGTATCGAGCAGCGCCAGCGTGTCCGCGCCACTGAGCGTGAAGGTGCGCTGGCGGCGCGCCTCATCCTCGATCTGGCGACCGTCCAGGATCACAACCCGCGCCGCGTCGGGCAGCAGCGTATCGCGTCCGGTCAGCCGGGCGGCCAGCGCCGCGTGGGTGGTGACGAGCAGCGTCGCCGTCCGCGCCCGCCGCTCGGCGCGCTCCACGAAGCAATAGCCAGCCGCGCGATACGGGCAGTCGGCGTCGGCCTCCGCGAACTCCGGGCCAGAGCGCGCCCGCGCCCAGGCCTCCGCCTCAGCGCCGGAGAGCGCGACATCGGCGCGCAGTCCCGTGCGTGTCTCGCGCGACCAGACGGTCAGCTTGGCCAGCCCGCGCGTCACCTCGGCGCCGAGCGGCTGCCCCATCGCCTCGCGCGCCACGCCAAACCAGCGACGCGGGCAGAGATACGCCGCGCGCTCATCCAGCTCGGCGATTGGCATGCGCACCGCATCCAGCCCGGCGCGAGCCAGCGCCCGTGGCAGCAGCGCGCGTGCGACCCGCTTCATCTCCTCACCGTCGCTGGCTGCGATGATGACCTGCTCGCCCGGCCTCGCCGCCGCCGCGCGGGCCACGCTGGTCAGTGTCGCCAGCAGCGCGGCCTCCGTGCGCTCCACCTCCAGCAGCAGCGGGCCGCCAGCGCGCATCCAGTCGGCGAGCGCCGCGCCGCGCTCGCTCGTGACATCGGCGGCGGCGGGCGGCTCCTCGCTCGCCACAGCTGGCGCGGCGGGAGCGTCCGACTCCGGCAAGGCCAGCGCCATTGAGGTCACGGAAGGGTCGATGCCAGGGTCCAGGTCTGGCGCGGGCGTCGCAGTCGCCAGCAATACGGCGAATGGGCTGGATTTCACGCTCTCCGCCCGCTCGCGCACTTCCGCGCGCAGCAGTGGAGCGGGCGTCCAGTCGGCGGGGGCGGGCAGCGCGGCGAGTTGATGCAGCGCGGTAGTGTCGAGCGCGCTCAGCCGCTCCAGCAGGGCGAGCAAGACGCCCCGCGCCAGGTCAGCGTCGGCCAGCGCGCGGTGGTTGACCGAGGAGGGGACCGCCAGCGCCTCCGCGACCGAAGCCAGTGTGTAGCTGGGCAGATCGGGCAGCAGCATCGCCGCCAGCTCGTAGGTGTCGAGCAGTGGATTGCGCTGGGCCAGCCCGACCCGCCGCAGAAAGCTGGCATCGAAGGCGACACTATGCCCCACCAGCGGCGCCGGGCCGATGAAGGCGCGCAGCGGGGCGATCAGCGCGCTCAACTGCGGCGCGCGACGCAGGTTGGCGCTGGTGATGCCCGTCAGCCGCTGGATGCGATAGGGCAGCGGCGTGGAGATGCTGACGAAGCTCTGGAAGGTGTCGAGGATGCGGGCGCCAGCGAACTTGACCGCGCCGATCTCGATGATGACATCCTGCTCCGGGCGCAGGCCGGTCGTCTCCAGGTCAATCGCGACTCGGATGGGGTCTGGGCGCACACCTGGCTCCATTCATGGCGCCGCCAGCGCGGCGCAACCCTCGCGTCGCTAGCGCGCAGCCGCGCCGTTGTCGTCCGCCAGCCGCGCCAGCAGGGGCAGCGCCGCCCGCGCCGCCTTTGCCCGGTGGCTGATACGAGCCTTCTCATCGGCGCTCATCTGGCCGACCGTGCGCCCCTCTTCCGGAACATAGAAGACGGGATCATAGCCAAAACCGCCCTGTCCGGCTGGCTCCGTGGCGATGCGCCCCTCGAAGACGCCCTCCGTCACGCCGACGAGGCCACGCGGCGCGGGCAGCGCAATGGCGATGACACAGCGGTAGCGCGCCCCCCGCCGCTCCTCCGGCTGCGCGGCGGCCATCTCGGACAGGAGGCGGTTGCGCTCGGCATAGCCGACTTCGGAACCCAACCAGCGGGCGGAATAGACGCCAGGGCCACCATCCAGCGCGTCGATCTCGATCCCGGAGTCATCGGCCAGGGTCAGCAGGCCCGTCAGGTCGGCGTAGGCCAGCGCCTTGATGACCGCGTTCTGCTCGAACGTCTCGCCCGTCTCCTCGACATCCTGCGCCACGCCCAGATCGGTGAGGGAAACGAGTGTGTATGGCGCGCCCGCCAGCAATTGCCGGAACTCGTCCACTTTGTGGGGGTTGGTCGTCGCGATGACGAGGGTACGCGGCTGGGTCATAGCTGCTCACAGTGATGGTAGGGCGGCTGGCGCGTCCAATGGCGACGCCGCCCCATCATACCACCGGTATTACAGCGCGTCCACGCGCAGCGCGTCCCGCAGCGCGCGGCGATACAGCCCCGATTGCAGTGTCTCGCCGGGGTCCACCTCCGCCTTCAGCGCCGCGAACCGCGCGCGAGCCTCGGCGGGCAGCATACGCCTGACCTGCGCGCTGGTCAGCGTGCTGTCCTTGGCGAAGTAGAGGCGCCCGCCAAAGTCCAGCGTCAGATCATTGAGCGCGGTCATTAGCGTCAGCAGCCCGGCCTCGCGCCCGCGTGTCACTGGAAAGTCGAGCGCCAGCGAATAGCCGTCCAGCAGGTAGTCGAGCGTGAAATCGCTGGCCCGCTGCGCCTTCAGCACGCCCAGCGCGGGGACGTAGCCCGCCGCCTGCGCCCGCCCCAGCAGCTCCGCAAACGCCTCGCGCGCCGCCGCCGTCGGGATGAACGCCTGAAGCTGGATCAGCCCTCCGGGGCGATACGTGTCGCGCCAGTGGGGGATGACATCGAGCGGGAAGTTCGCGGCGGGATACGAGACGCGCCGCCACTCCGGCGTCGCCGCCGAGCCGCGTCGCCACTGCATGCGGTTGGCCAGCCGCACGCCCGCTGGACGGGTCAGCGGGCGCGCCAGCGTCGGGATGACGGGCGCTGGCAGCGCCGCCAGCAGACGCGCGGGTCGGCCCGGCCATATCTCCCAGGCCGTGCGCATGGTCTCCGCCGCGTGGGGGTCTTCGCCGGGGGCCAGGTCGCGCGATTCAGCCAGCAGCCCGCGCCCTAGCTCCGCTCCCCGCGCGCTGGTATCCACCCAGGCCACGAGATCGGTGGCGCTGGCGCGCGCGGCGTCGAGGGCATCGAGCAGGGCGGGCAGCGAGGCGTGCGCCGTCTGCCGCTCGGCCACCAGCCCCGATGACACACGCATCGTCTGGATGGTCAGGCGGGTGAAGGCGCCCAGTAGTCCCACCCCGCCGATGGCCGCCGCGAAAAGATCGGGGCGCTCGGCGCGTGAGCAGGTGATGCGCTGGCCCGACGGGAGCGCCAGCTCGAACGAGACGACGTGATCGCCGAAGCAGCCGACGCGCCAGTTGTTCTTGCCGTGGACGTTGGCGGCGGCGCCCCCGGCCATCGTCACTGCGCCGCGCCCCGGCGTCACCGCTGGCCGCCAGCCATCTGGCAGGATACGCCGCCAGAGCTGGGCGATGGTCACACCCGGCTCGACTATCGCCAGCCCCGTCTCAACGTCCCAGGAGATGATGCCCGTGAGCGCGCTGGAATCGAGCGTCACGCCGCCCTCCAGCAACGCCACATCGCCATAGCTGCCGCCGCCACCGCGCAGGCAGGCGGGCAGCCCGGCCGCCGACGCCTCCGCCAGCGCCCGCCCAAGCTCGTCCACGCTGCGCGGCGTCACCACCCGCGAGCGCGCCACATTGCGCAGGCCCCATCCGGTCAACTCACGCTCGGTCGCGCCATCCAGCGCGCTGGCAGCCGTCGCCATTGGAATCGCATCCTTTCTCGCCGCGCTCCTCAGATACGCAGGCGCTTCATCACGAAAGGCGGTAACGCGCGCACGACCGCCATGATGGCGCCCCAGCGCGCAGGGACATACACCACCTCTGGCCCACGCTCGCAGACCTCGGCGATACGTCGCGCCGCTCCGGCGGCGGAGATGACCAGCGCGCGCGGATGCTTCGCGCCAGCCAGCATCGGTGTATCCACGAAGCCCGGCTTGATGGTCACGACGCGCACACCGCGCCCCGCCAGCGCATAGCGCAGCGACTCCAGATAGGTCGAGAGGCCCGCCTTGCTCGCCTGATAGGCGGCGTTTCCGGCGCGGCCACGATCGCCCGCCACCGATGAGACGCCAACCAGCGTCCCACGCCCCTGCGCCGCGAAACGCTCGGCGCCCAGCCCCAGCCAGCGCATCGCGCCAAGCAGGTTGGTCGT
>DASVWQ010000488.1:0-5470 GCA_036393135.1 Ktedonobacterales bacterium | reverse complement strand
GGCGCGGCTGGAAGACATCGCGCGCGAGGCGGGCGTGACACGCGGCGCGCTGTACTGGCACTTCTCCTCGAAGGCCGACCTCTATAGCGCGCTGATCGCCGACGCCACCGAGCGTATCGAGCGGGTGATCGGCGCGGCGCTGGCCGAAGGCGGTTCGTTCGTGGCGAGTACCCGTCGCGTGATGGTTCGCATGCTGGCCTATCTCGAAGAGGACGATACCTATCGCGAGACGCAGGCGCTGCTGCTGCTCCGAACAGGCCTGGACAGCGACGCCGACCCAGGACGCGCGGCGCAGGAACTCGATCTCCAGACACGCGAGCGTGAACTGACGGACATCATGCGCGCGGGTGTCCAGATGGGGCAGTTTCGCGCCGACCTCGACCCGGTGGAGGGCGCCCGCGCCATGCTCGCGTATCTCGATGGCATCATGACACACTGGCTGCTCGCGCCTGATACGTTCTCGGTCAGCGCTTCGGCTCCCGCGCTGGTAGACATCTACATTCGGGGCGTCGCCGCAGCGCCTGGCGCGGATGTGGCGGCGCGCCAAGGTAAGGAGTGATCGCGTATGACGACGCTGACGCGGGAACGAGAACGCAGCACGACGGGTCGACTGGTTGGCGCGCTGGCGCTGCTGCTGGCCATCATCGGCGCCTTCAGCTACGGCGCCTTCGTGGTTGCGGCGCCGCTCGGCTGGCTGCGGCTCCCTGAGACGCGCCTGGCTGTCTTTCTCAGTGGCGCCATCGTCGGCGAGTTGGTGGCGTTCGTCGCGCTGGCGCTGCTGGTGCGGCGGAGGGGGATAAGCCTGCGTGCGCTGGGGCTGGGCAAGCGCACGAACTGGCGCGGGGTCGCGCTGGCGCTGGTGGTGGCGGGCGTGTATTGCGCCATCACCGCGCTGAATCCGGCGATTGGCCCAGATCTCCTGCGATTCATCCCGCTCAAACTGCTCGCCATCGTCGCCGCGCTAGTGGCGGGACTGGTCGAGGAGACGATCTTTCGCGGCTATCTCATGACCAGTCTGGCGGCGCAGGGGCGCGGGCCTGTGGCGCAGATCGTGGTGAGCGGCGCCGTCTTCGCGCTGGCGCATTTCTACGCCTTCACCAGTCCGCTCGCGCTGCTCGTCACATTCGCGATGACCTTCGCACTGGGCGTGGGGCTGGCGGCGGCCTACCTGCTGGGCGGACGCAGCCTGACGCCCGCGATCGTCGGGCATACGCTGGTGGACCTCATCATCGAGCCGTGGTTGCTGCTGGCCTTCTTCACTGGCGCGATGTAGCGCGTGGCGCCAGAGATGCGGCTATACTCGCTCTGAGCGGTCCTCGCGCAGAATCGGGTCGCAGGCGGTTGCGGCTGGTCGCGGGGGCGGCGCCAGAGGAGCGGCCCACTATGCCCACTCGCCAACCCGCCGCCAGCGCCAGAGTGAAGCCCAGCGCCCGCGCGGTCTATCAACTCAAGATCACATTGAAGGGCAGCAAGCCCCCCATCTGGCGCCGTGTGCAGACGCTCGGCGGCGTCACGCTCTCCCAACTGCACGACATCATCGGGGTGGCGATGGGCTGGGACGGCGGCCACCTGCACGAGTTTACGGTGGGCCACACACGCTATGGCGTGCCAGACGAAGATGGCATGTTCGGATTCGGCATGGACGTACTCGATGAGAGCCGCGCGAAGCTGTACAAGGTGGCGCCCGCTGAGGGCAGCAAGCTCAACTATACCTATGATTTCGGCGATGGCTGGGACCACGCCGTCCTGGTCGAGAAGCTGCTGCCACAGGAGCCAGACACGCGCTACCCGCGTTGCCTGACGGGCAAACGCGCCTGTCCGCCGGAGGACTGCGGCGGCATCTGGGGCTATGAGGGATTCCTGGAGGCGCTCCAGCATCCCGAATCGCCCGACTACGCGGAGATGGTCGAGTGGATAGGCCAGGACTTTGACCCGGAGGCGTTCTCAGCCGATGAGGTCAATGAAGCGTTTGTCGAGATGGCCAATGGCGCCCGCGAGCTGCCAGACCCTGACGGGCTGATACTCGCTGGCCCTGCCGGCTTGCTCATCGGCGACCCCGGCATGCGGCGCCTGCTCGGCGCGCTGGCCCCGCAGCGCAAGGAGCAATCAGCGCCCGCCATCGGCCTCGACGCGCTCGGCTATCAGTTCACCACGCCGCCGCTGCTGGTTGGCGGTCGGGCGATGGAGCACTATGGCCTGCATGCGATGCATATGGAGGTCAATTTCGTGGTCACGCGCGCCGACTATGACGCCCTCGCCGCGCTGTATCCCGCTCAGGTGAACGACACCCAGGGCGATCTCAACGTCGCCATCGGCGCGTTCACCCACTGGGCGAGCATCGTGCGCTACGACTATGCCGCGCTGGCGGTGGATGCGGTTGACCACGGCGCCTATCGCGTCGTCTCCGCTGAGAAGCTGCTGCTGCTGAAGTGCCTGGACATAGCGGCTGACCCAACGAACATGATCGAGTTGCTGCTGCTGGCCCAGTACATCCGCGCGCGGCAGTACGGCCCGGCTTGAGGCGAGGCGCGCTACCCCAGCGCAATGACCGAGGGATGCGGGTCCACGCGCGCCAGGTCGAAGCTGGCGAGCAGGGCGCGCGGGGAGGCTGGCTCGTCCGCAGGCCAGAGGCCGACGCTGGCCGCCAGCGCACTGACCACCTGCTCCGGCGCCATGCCGCGCGCCCGCAAGCCTGCGACCCCGGCGGCGGCGTCACGCTTGGCCAGCCGCGCGCCCGTGGCGTCCGTCGCCAGCGGCAGGTGGATGTACTCCGTCGGCGCGGGATAGCCCAGGGCGAGGGCCAGCGCCCGCTGCGGCGCCGTGACGGCGAGCAGGTCGGCCCCGCGCGCCACCTGCGTCACGCCCATCAGCGCGTCGTCCACCACCACCGCCAGGTTGTAGGCGATCAGGCCATCGCTGCGCCGCACGATGAAATCGCCGGTCGTCTCGCTCACGCGCTCGCTCTGCGCGCCCGCCAGCCGGTCGGTGAAGTTGATCGGCGCATCGGGGACGCGGAAGCGCAGCGCGGGGCGTCGCCCCGCAGCCTCGCGCGCGCGGCGTTCGCGGGCGCTGAGGTCGCGGCAGGTTCCGGGATAGCGTGGCGGCTGGTCGCCCGCATGGGGCGCGCTGGCGATGGAGACGCTGGCGGGCGGCGCGTGCAGCTCCGCGCGGGTGCAATAGCAGGGATAGAGCAGCCCCGCTGCGCGCAGCCGGGCCAACTCGCCCAGGTAAACCGCCTGCCGCGCGCTCTGGACGTAGGGGCCATACGCGCCGCCAACATCCGGCCCTTCGTCCCAGTCCAGGCCGAGCCAGCGCAGGTCGTCGAGCATCTGTTGGGCCGCGCCGGGGCGCATGCGCGGCGTGTCGAGGTCCTCGATCCGCAGGATGAAGGCGCCGCCCGCCGAGCGCGCCAGCAGCCACGCCAGCAGCGCCGTGCGCAGGGCGCCCAGGTGCAGCGCGCCGGTCGGCGAGGGGGCGTAGCGCCCGCGCGGGATCATCCTCCGGCTCCGGCGGCGGTGTCCGCTTCGCCAGCGTCTTCATCCTCGGCAGGCAGCGGGAACGTGTGGATGCCCGGCAGCGCGAAGGGATAGGGCGGGCGGCACTGCGCCGACCACGGGCAATCGCTGGCGTCTGGCTCCAGCGGCGCACGAACGATGCGCCTGGCCCCGCCGACATCCAGCAGGGCGCTGACGAGGCAGACGGGCAGCCCGATGACGCCGAGATGGCAGCCCGCCAGCGACTCCACCGGCTGGAAATCGGGATGCTGGATGCTGTAGGCGCCCGCTTTGTCGTGTGGGTCGCCCGTCGCGACGTAGGCGGCGATCTCGGCGTCGCTGTAGTCGCGCATGCGGACGCGGGTGGCGGCGGTGGCCGAGCGCAGCCAGCCGCGCGCCGGATCGATCAGCGCGACACCCGTGGCGACGGTATGTTGGTGTCCCCGCAGCGTCCGCAGCATCGCCTCAGCCTCGGCGTCGTCAGCGGGCTTGGCCAGCGAGCGCCCGCCGATCAGGACGGTGGTGTCGGAGGCCAGCACGCGCCCGGCGCGCCTCTCCGCCCGCAGCGCCCGCCACGTCGCCAGCGCCTTCTCGCGCGCCAGATATTCGCCCAGCAGGAGCAGCGGCCCCTGATACGCGGCGCTCAGCGCGTCCTCATCCACCGGCACGACGTAGCGCTCGAACGCGACGCCCGCCGCGCTGAGGAGCTGGCTGCGGCGCGGTGAGGCCGAGGCGAGATAGAGGGGCGACGTGGCGCGTTCGCTCATGCCCGCGCCTCCGTCCCAGCGGGCGCGGCGACGTCGAGCGTGACGATGGTCTCGATGTGCGCGGTCTGCGGGAACATATCGAGCGGCTGGGCCGAGCGCAGGCGATAGGCGCCCGTCGTCAGGCAGAGATAGGCGAGGTCGCGCGCCAGCGTGGTGGGGTCGCACGAGATATAGACGACGACCGGCGGACGGCGCGCCACCAGCGCATCCAGGACGGCGCGCTGGCAGCCTGCGCGCGGCGGGTCGATGATGAGTCCGTCGATGCGCTCTGCGCGCTGCGGCAGGTCATCCTCCACCTTCGCCTGGATGATCTCGACGTGCGGCGTCTCGCGCAGGTTCCAGCGGGCGTCGCGCACGGCGCTGGCCGACTCCTCGATGGCCAGCACGCGCCCGGCGCGCTCGGCCATCAGGCGGGCGAAGACGCCGACCCCGCAGTAGGCGTCCACCAGCGTCACATCGGGGCCGCTGGGCAGCGCGGCCAGCGCCAGCCGCGCCATCACGCTGGCCTGAGCGGTATTGGTCTGGAAGAAGCTGCTCGGGCGGATGCGGAAGCGCGCCCCGCCCAGATCCTCCTCCATCGTCTCGGCCTGTGGCTCCAGCCCGACGGCCGCCAGCCGCGCGCGGGTCGCTGGCAGTGGCGCGGGCTGGAGCAGAAGCTGCCCACTGGCAACGCCGTAGCGCACGAGCGCCTGCGGGTGGGGCTGCGGCTCCTGGGCCAGCGCCGCCAGCGCCTCGTTGATGCGCGGCTGGGCGATAGGGCAGGCGGTCAGCGGGATGACGCGCCGCGTGCCACGCGCGGTCAGACCGATCTGGCCCTCGCGGTTGACGCTGAAGCGCATGTGGTTGCGATAGTTCCACGGCGGCTCGCAGCCGATGGCGGGCGCGACGGGCGGCGCAGCGAAGCCCACGCCGCGCAGCAGGTCGCGCACGCGCTCGGTCTTCCAGGCGAGTTGCGCGGGATAGGCCATCTGTTGGAGCTGGCAGCCGCCGCACGCGCCAAAGACCGCGCAGCGCGGCGCCACCCGCTCCGGCGCGGCCTCCACCACCCGCGTCAGCCGGACGACTGGCGGCGGCGCGCGTCTGGCCCGCTTGCGCCCCGGACGCGGCAGGCTCCAGCTCACCTCGGCCTCGACCAGTTCGCCGGGCAGCCCGCCGATGAAGCGCAGCTCCTCGGTCGCGTGGCGCGTCTCTGGCCGCTCGTCCCACGCC
>DASVWQ010000487.1:0-12425 GCA_036393135.1 Ktedonobacterales bacterium | reverse complement strand
GTCTTCGTCTCTGCCACGCCCGGCCCCTTCGAGTATGAGCATAGCGCCGTCGTCGCCGAGCAGATCATCCGCCCGACCGGCGTGCTGGACCCGCTCATCAGCGTGCGCCCGACCGAGGGGCAGATCGATGACCTGCTAGCCGAGGTCCACCACCGCACCGAGAACGGCCAGCGCGTCCTCGTGACCACCCTCACCAAGAAGATGGCCGAGGACCTCGCCGACTACTTGCAGGAGATGGGCGTCAAGGTCCACTACCTGCACTCCGAGATCGAGACCATCGAGCGAATCGAGATTTTGCGCGACCTGCGGCTGGGCGTCTATGATGTGGTGGTGGGCATCAACCTGCTTCGCGAGGGGCTGGACCTGCCCGAAGTCTCGCTGGTGGCGATCCTCGACGCCGACAAAGAAGGCTTTCTGCGGTCGGAAGGGTCACTCATCCAGACCATCGGGCGCGCCGCGCGTCATATTGAGGGAGCGGTCATCATGTACGCCGACCGCGTGACCGACTCGATGCGCCGCGCGATTGACGAGACGAACCGCCGCCGGACAATTCAGCAGACCTACAATGAGGAGCACGGCATCACGCCGCGTGGCATCCACAAAGAGGTGCGCGCGCTCTCCGACCGTTTCCGCGCGGCGGAAGACACGGCGGTGGCGGCGGATGGCCTCTCGGTGGCGACCCTGCCGAAGGACGAGGTCGCGCGGATGATCAAGACGCTGGAGGCGCAGATGAAGCAGGCCGCGAAGAACCTGGAGTTCGAGCAGGCGGCGCAACTGCGCGACCAGGTGATTGAGCTGCGACGGGCGCTAGTGGAGTGACCCTCACCCCCTAACCCCTCTCCCAGAGGGCGAGGGGGAACCGGAACTCCCCTCTCCCTCTGGGAGAGGGGTCGGGGGTGAGGGCCGTACATATATGAGATAGAGGCATGGCAGAGCAGACTGAGCGCGCGACCTATGAGGCGTATGTCGTTCACTATCCCAATGGGGGCTGGCTGGCGGAGCTGAGCGACTTCCCCGGCGCCTACGCGACGGGCGCGACCCAGGCCGAGGCGCTGGCGCGGCTGGCGGCGGCGGCGCCGGGCTACTACGCCTGGCTCAGCGCGCACGACGAATATACGCCCACGACCCATGCCACCGCCGAAGTGACGGCGCGCGAAGTGGTCGAGGCGCCCCCAGGGGCGATGAGCGCGTTCTTCGCCGACGACGCCCAGACCGTGACGGATGAGGATATGGACTGGCTGCTCGCCGTACTCGGCTGGGCGCTGGATGATCTGGAAGCGCAGGCCTTGCGCGTCGCGCCGTCCGCCCGCCGGGATGCGCTGCTGGCCGCCGTAGCCCAGGCGCAGGCGCGGCTCGTGGCGCAGGCGACGGGCGCGCCGCTGACGCCTCCTGGCGCGGGGAGCGATGCGCTGGCCCAGGTGAAGGCGACCCATGCGGCGGCGCTGGCGGCCTTCCGCCGGACCCGTCCAGAGCAGCGCGCGGTGGTGCGCGAGGCGGACGGCCAGCGCTGGTCGGTGCGGCGTGGCCTGCGCGAGAGCGCGCTTCTGGCGCGTCGCTCGACCGACGAGCTGGCGGCGATGGGGTAGGGCAGCGGCGCGGACGTGTTGGGGGGCGGGTAAACCCGCGTCTACGGGCGTGCGCGCCACGAAGCCTGCCTTCGCAGGCTGGGCTATTCCGACCCCATTGCGCGCGTGGCAGGCCTGGTCATAAGCGCGCCAATGACGCGCGCTGTCAGCCGGAACCCAGGCCGCGCAGGCGGCCTTTGTGGCCCGCAGGCCCGTAGACGCGGCTTCAGCCGCCCCCTGGCGCCTGCCGCCAGCCAATCAACGCACACACGCGACTAACGGACGGGGAGCTTCTACCGATGGCGACAGAGATGACAACAGCGGCGCAGACCGGTGAGGCGCTCTACCCCGGCTACCTTGCGCTGCACGCGACAGGCGAGCTGGCGCGGCGCGCCGAGGAGGCGTGGGAGCTGCTGCGCTGTTGCACCGTCTGCCCGCAGAATTGCCCCGTCAACCGCATCGCGGGTAAGACAGGGGCCTGCCACTCCGGCACGGACATCATCGTCGGCTCGTGGAACCTGCACATGCGCGAGGAGCCGCCCATCACGGGGACGCGCGGCGCAGGCACAATCTTCTTTGGCGGCTGCCAGGCGCGCTGCTCCTATTGCCAGAACTACTGGCTGAGCCAGATGGGCAATGGCATCCGCGTGGGGCCGGAGCGGCTGGCCGAGATGATGCTCTACCTCCAGCGCAAGGGCGCGCACAACATCGACCTGGTGACGCCGACCCACTTCGTGCCGCAACTGCTGAAGGCGCTGGTGATCGCCGCCGAGCGTGGGCTGCGCATCCCGATGGTCTACAACTGCGCGGGCTACGAGCATCTGCACGTCCTGAAGCTGCTGGACGGCGTGATCGACATCTACCTGCCCGATGCCAAATACGCCGACAACAAGGAGGCCATGCGCACCTCGAAGATGCACCACTACGTCGAGTTCAATCGCGCGGCGCTGAAGGAGATGTACCGTCAGGTCGGCGGGCTGCAACTGGATGAGCATGGCATCGCGCGGCGCGGGCTGATCATCCGCCATCTGGTGATGCCCAACGGCCACGCTGGCACGCGCGAGGTCCTGACGTGGATCGCCGAGAACGTCGGCCTGGACATCGGCCTGAGCGTGATGGACCAGTATTTCCCCGCCTACAAGGTGGTGGGCGATCCGGAGCTGGGACGGCGTCTCACCTGGCGCGAGTACCGCGAGGCGCTGGACGTGGTGGAGGATCTGCCCTTCGAGCATCTCTTCTTGCAGGAAGACCTCGCCCAACTCGACCAGACCAGCGACATCTAACGACGCAGCGCGGGCGGGTTGGCGCCGGGTCAGCGCAGGTGTGGGCGCGCTCGCCAAGCCGTGCTACAATTACTGATGGCGCTGGCGACGGCGCGTGGCAGAGACCCCACCCCTGAGTGTCTTGCTGATCGCGGGAGGAGCTATGAGCGATACGGCCACATTGAGCCGGCTTTTCGCTACTATCGAGCCAGACCTGGATATCGTGGACCGCGAGTTCCAACGGCGCGCCAGCTCAGGGCTTGACATCATGAACGCCGTCTCCGCTCACGCCATCAGTTCACCAGGCAAGCGCCTGCGCACCGCGCTGACGCTGTTCTCTGGCAAGCTTTTCACCTACAATATCGCCAAGCTGATCCCCCTCAGCGTCGCTTTCGAGATGACGCACCTCGCCACCCTCGTCCACGACGACATCATCGACCACGCGGACACGCGGCGCAACCTGCCGACCGTGAACTCGCTCTTCGGTGAGAATGTGGCGATTCTGCTGGGCGACTACCTCTTCGCCAAGACCGCTGGTGTGATCGCCGATGTCGAAGATTTCCGCATCGACCGCCTGTTCGCCGAGACAGTGGCGCGAGTCAGCGAGGGCGCGGTCATCGAGCTGCGCTCGGCCCACCACTTCGATACCTCTATTGAGCGCTACATGGACCGCGTGAACCGCAAGACCGCCTGTCTGATCGGCGCGTGCTGCCAGGGTGGCGCGACGGTCTGCGGGGCGAGCGACCCGCAGATCGCCCTGATGCGCGAGTTCGGCCTGAACCTCGGCATCGCCTTCCAGATCATCGACGACGTGCTGGACTTCACCGGCTCGGAGGCGAGCATTGGCAAGCCAGCGGGCAACGACGTGCGCCAGGGTCTCGTGACGCTGCCGCTGATCTACGCGCTGCAAGACGAGCGCAACGGGCGATACGAGCAGGCGCGCGGGCTGCTGCGAGACGCGCGGCCCAGCGACGACGAGGTGGACGAGATGGTGCGCTGGGTCAACGCCTCGGGCGCCATCGAGGAGGCGCTGACGACCGCGCGCCAGTACGCCGACCGCGCCCGCGCCGCGCTGGTGGAGCTGGCCGACTCGCCAGAGCGCCAGACGCTGGCCAACCTGATCGATTTCGTCCTCGCGCGCAGCCGCTAGCCCGCTGGAGGGGTCCGAATCGCGATGAGTTCCCAGATTCCCGCGCCAACGCCTGACCTCAGCGCGCGGTTCAGCGCCGCCGGGGGCAAGCCCGCCTACGTCCGCGCCATGTTCGACCGCATCGCGCGGGTCTATGACCTGATGAACCGCGTGATGTCGCTGGGGATGGATACCCGCTGGCGCGACTTCGCGGCGCGGCAGGTAGCCCTGCGCTCCGGCGAGCGCGCCCTCGACCTCGGCTGTGGCACCGGCGACATGGCCATCGCCATCGCGCGCAACAGCCCGCCCGACGCGCGGGTGGTCGGGGTGGACTTCTCGGAAGGCATGCTGGCGGTGGGACGCGAGAAGCTGCGCCGCCTGGGGCTGAGCGAGCGGGTCGAGTTGCGCCAGGGTGACGGCCTGCATCTCGACATCGCGGATGGCGCTTTCGACGCTGTATCTTCCGCCTGGCTCGTGCGCAACCTGGCCGATCTGCCAGCGGGCTTCCGCGAGATGCGGCGGGTGACGCGCCCCGGCGGGCGGGTGGTCTGCGTCGAGATGAGCCATCCGTACAACCCCGTCTTCAACTGGGGCTATCATCTCTACTTCGACCGTCTGGTACCGCCGCTGGGCCGCCTGATCGGCAAGAGTTCCGACGCCTACAGCTATCTGCCTTCCTCAGTGATGGCGCACCCCGACGCGCCAACGCTCCTACGGATCATGCGCGAGGCGGGCTGGGACGATGTGCGCTACTACTATCTGCTGGGCGGCGTGGTGGCCGTTCACGTCGCGACGAACCCCGGCGAGGCGCGCCCCAGCTAGCGCCAGACGAAAGGATGGGCGGCGGGATGGCGACAGCCCCGCGTTACGACGCGCGCACAAAGGCGCCCCAGCCAGCGGACGCCCGCGCCTGGCGCGCCCCTGCGCTGATCGAGGCGCTGCCCGATGGCGGGCTGCTGCGCGTGACGACGACCGGGCCAGCGAGCGTGGCGAAGACGCCGCTCAACCAGCCGCGCGACACCTGGCGCTGGCTCTGGAAGGACACCCTGACGCGGGTAACGCCGTTCCTGCTGGCGGCGTGGGCGTGGGGGCGCTGCTCGCGGCGCGGCGCGGCGGGCCTGGGCCTGCGGGGCGATGATCTGCCAGGCGACGTACTGCGTGGGCTGGCGGTGGGCGTGCCGCTGGCGGCGATCAGCGCGGCCTTCCGCCGCGAAGTCGCGCCTGGCTACCGGCTGCCGACGCCCGCCGACCACGCCTTCCAGTCGGCCTACTATTTCCTGCTCAACGCCCCCGCCGAGGAGCTATTCTGGCGCGGCATGGTCCAGCGCGCGGCCATCGGCGGGCTGCGGCGCGTACCGGGCGTGCGGCGGGTCGCGGGGCCGCTGGGCTGGGCGGGCGCGACCGCGCTCTTCGGCGCGTATCATCGCTTCGGCGGCTGGAGCTGGCGCTCGATTGCGGGCGTCACCGCCGCTGGCGGCCTCTTCGGCGCACTCTACGCGCTGCCTCGCCGCAAGTCGCTGCTCCCCGCGATCATCGCGCACGGCTTCGCTACCGCTGGCTTCCTCAACTGGGGCGACGCCGCGCTGCACGCCCGCCGCATGCGCGAGCTGCGCCAGCCAGAGTGAGCCGCGCGGACAGTGGCGGATAGCCAGAGAGTCCCCATGCAGTCCACAAGCGCGCCTGAGGTTGCTACACTACGGGTAGCCGTCTGGTCGGAGAGGGATTTCGCCGACGGCATGGACGGAAGCCAATCCCAGGCGTGAAAGCGGGGCGTCAATGGCGGCATCGTATCGTTGTCTGGTCACAGGTGGAGCGGGGTTTGTTGGCTCGCATCTGGTGGATGGGTTGCTGGCGGCGGGGCATCAGGTGCGCGTGCTGGACAACCTCTCGACGGGCGATGAGAACAATCTCGCGCATCTCGCGGGGAGCCTGCGTGTGCTGCGCGGCGACCTGCGTGACCGCGATGCGGTGCGCGCGGCGATGACCGATGTGGAGGTCGTCTTTCACCTCGCGGACATCTCCTCGGTGCGTCGCTCGATCATGGCGCCTGTCGAGACGATCGATGTCAATGTGCGCGGGGCGATGCAGGTCTTGCAGGTGGCGCAGGAGTGCGGCGTGCGGCGCGTCGTGATGGCCTCCTCAGCGGCGGTCTACGGCGACTCGACCAGCCTCCCGCTCCGGGAGAGCGAACCGCCCGCGCCGCTCTCGCCTTACGCCGTCCACAAGCTGGCCTGCGAGCATCTTGCGCGCGTCTTCTCGCAGATGTACGGGCTGGAGACGGTCGCCCTGCGCTACTTCAACGTCTATGGCGAGCGGCAGAAGCCAGACGCCGAGTATGCCTCGGCCATATCGCAATTCGCCGACCTGATCGCGCGGGGCGAGGCGCCAGTGATCTATGGCGATGGCGAGCAGACGCGCGACTTCATCCACATCTCGGATGCGGTGGCGGCGAACCTGCTGGCGGCTGACTCGCCCGCCGCCGCTGGCCAGGTCATCAACCTGGCCAGCGGGCATGGCGTCTCGGTGAATGATGTCGTGCGGACGCTGGCCGAGGTCGCTGGCTCGCGCGCATCGCCGCGCTATCTGCCCGCGCAGCCCGGCGAGATCCAGCATAGCGTGGCCGACATTTCCCTCGCGCGCGAGACGCTGGGTTTCGAGCCGAAGGTGTCGCTGGCCGAGGGGCTGGCGCGCGTGTTCGCCGCGCAGCCCGCGCCAGTGCGCTAGCCGCGACGTCAGGGCAGCGCGCCAACCGAGGCCTTGGCCACCACGTAGCGCTCGACCTCCTCGACCGGGATGGCGAGCGTCTGGGCGGCCCTGGCGGGATCATTGCCGTGGAGACGCAGGGCCGCGCCGATGGCCTCCTGCCGCACCTCGGTAATGAGATCCTCCAGCCGGGCGCCTGCGCGTATCCGCTGCTCCACATCGACCATCGGGCGGCTGAAGGCGCCGCTGAAGGAGATGTGCTCTTCGGTGATGACCTGGCCCTGCGAGAGGACCACCGCGCGCTGCGTCACGTTCTCCAGCTCACGCACGTTGCCAGGCCAGTCATAGCCGCGCAGCTTCTCGACGGCTTCCTGGTTGATGCGCGCGGCGGGCGAGCGCGGCGTGTAGCGGTGCTTCTCCAGGAAGTAGCTGACCAGCAGCGGGATGTCTTCCTTGCGTTCGCGCAGCGGCGGCATGTGCGCCTCGATCACGTCCAGGCGGTAGAAGAGGTCTTCGCGGAAGCGCTTCTCGCGCACCTCGGTTTTCAGGTCGCGGTTGGTCGCCGCCAGCACGCGCACATCCACCTTGACCAGCTCCGTGCCGCCGACGCGCTCGAACTGATGGTCCTGGAGGACGCGCAGCAACTTGGCCTGGAGCGAGAGGCTCATCTCGCCGATCTCATCCAGCAGGATGGTGCCGTGGTTGGCGACCTCGAAGAGGCCTTTGTGCTGGTTGACCGCGCCAGTAAAGGCGCCCTTCTCGTGACCGAAGAGCATGCTCTCCAGCAGTGATTCGGGGAGCGCGGCGCAGTTGATCTTGATCATTGGGCCGTTGCGGCGGTCAGAGGCGGCGTGAATCGCCTCGGAGATCAGCTCCTTGCCGGTGCCGGTCTCACCCGTGATGAGGACGGTGGTTTCGGTGCGCGCGACCAGCCCGACCAGCTTGAAGATCTCGATCATCTGCGGGCTGACGCCGATGATGCGCTCGCGGGGGTCCACCGAGAGGCTGAGGAATTGCGCCTCCGGGCTGCCCTGCTTGAGGCGCTCGTAGGCGACGGCGCGCGAGACAGCCTGGGCGACGGACTCCGGGCTGTCGAACGGCTTGCCGAGATAGTCCACGGCGCCCGACTGGATCGCCTCGGCGGCGGTGGCGCCGGGCGCCATGCCGGTCATCATGATGATGGGCGATTCCAGCCCCTGATCGCGGAGTTGCTTGAGCATGCGCAGACCGTCCACATCCATGTGGTAGTCGAGCAGGACGACATCGGGACGCTTGCCGCCAGCGGGCAGCGCCTTCGCCAGCGTCTCGGCGCTGTTGTCGGCCTCGGCGATGGTATAGCCCTCAGCCTCCAGCACCTCGCGCAGAAAGTCGCGCACGGCGGCGTCGTCGTCGCAGATGAGGGCCAGCAGTTCGGTGGTCTCCGGACTGTCCGTCGCAGAATCGCTGCCCGCGCTACCCATAGCCTTCCTCGTCTCCCTGGCCCGCGTCGCTATCATGCCGCCCCGCGAGCTTTCCGATAGTCATAGACTATCGCCGCAATGTTCTGTCTTCTCTGCACAATACTCTCCATACGGATGAGCGGGCTGGCGGTTGCGCCTGTTCCTTGGCGCGAGCTATGGCGCCGCGCAGCCTGAGAGCGACAGGGCGCCTTCTCGATTGTACCCCGCGCGGACGCTTGACGTAAAAGGTCAGGACGAATCGTGGGGAAACGCTCAGGCTACTCTGAGGTTAGTCGGCAGAGGCGTCGGCGGGCGGGACGAGTGGCAGGCTGATGGTGAAGATCGCGCCGCCCGCGCGCTCCCCGCCGCGATTGCACACGTCAAGCGAGCCACCATGCGCGCCGATGACCCCGCGCGTGATGAAGAGGCCCAGCCCACTGCCGGAGACTTCGCTGGCCTGGCGGTCGAGTCGGATGAATGGCTCGAAGATGCGTTTCATCTCGGCTTCGGGGATGCCCGCGCCGTAGTCGCCAACGCTGATGTAGGCGCAGGTTTCATCGCGCCAGACGCGCGTCTCGATGGCTCCCTCTGGCGCGGAGTATTTGGCGGCGTTGTCGAGCAGATTGCGCACGGCCTGGCCCACGCGGTCGCGGTCCACCTCGGCGAGGATTGGCTCGGCGGGCTGGTCGAGCGAGAAGGCGCGCTCGCGCTGGGCGGCGGTGGCCTCGGCGACCAGCTCCGCCACCACCGCCGCGATGTCGCACTCCGCCCGCAGCAGGGTGAACTGTCCGGCGCTCAGGCGCGTGGCGGTCTGGAGGTCGCCCACCAGACGATTCAGACGCAGAGCATGCTCGACGATGGTATCCATGTAGCGGTTGCGGGCGTCCTCAGTGGCGTTCGGGCGCTTGGCAAGCTGGGCATAGTTGATGATGGGATTGAGCGGGCCGCGCATCTCGTGGGCGACCATCTGGATGAAGCGCTGGTTCTGCGTCTGGGCCTCGCTGAGCAGGTGGTTCTTCTCCTCCAGCTCCTCCAGCCGGACGCGCAGCTCGGCGGTGGCGGCGTCCACCTGTTCGCGCAGGCGCTCGTTGGCGCTGAGCAGGTCGTGGTGGGCGGACTCCAACTCGGCGACGCGCGCGGCCAGCTCACGCTCCAGCCGCAGCCGCTCCAGCGCCTGCGAGACAGAGAGGCGCAATTCCTCGACATCCAGCGGCTTGACGAGGTAGTGGTAGGCGCCCGCGCGCAGGGCCTGGAGGGCGGCGTCGAGCGTGGCATAGCTGGTCATGGCGATGCGCAGGGTCTTGGGGACGCGGCTGCGGGCGACGCTGAGTAGGTCGCAGCCATCCTCCTCGACCCGCACATCGGCCACCAGCAGATCGAAGCCGCCCTGCTCCAGCAGCGCCAGCGCGGTCGGCGCGTCGGGCGCGGTGGCGATCAGCCGACCCTCCTGGCGCAGGATGACGGCGACGGCTTTGAGGGTGGCGGCGTCGGAGTCCACGACCAGCACGCGCTCCAGCGCGCTGACGCCGGGTGCGCCAGTGGCGGTGGTATGCGCTGTGGCGGCGGGCGCCAGATCGTCTGAGACACTATCGGCCATGCTGGGGTCCTCGAACGGAAGGACGCGGGAAGCGCGACGCGCGCCCGCAGCGCATCCTTCACTGCCGTTTGTGTTGTCGCACATGTCGCGGTGGGACGTGGGCCGATAGTACCAGTGGATATGCGGGCGGCATGCGCGGATAGCAGCGCGTCGGCGCCGCCGACGCCGTGCTATAATCCGCCAGTGGCGCCCTGTGCTACATGTTGCGCGTGGGCGACGCCCCGTGACCGGCGGCGCATGCCATGCCACCAGCGCCGACAACGACCCGTCGGCGCGCCATGCTAACACGCCTGGAGGAGTCTCTACCCCTATGGACTTTACGCTCAATGACGAGCAGGCCATGATCCGTGATATGTGCCGCGCCTTCGCCGAGGAAGAGATCAAGCCGCGCGCGGAGGAGATGGACCGCACGGCGGAGTTTCCGTATGACATCGTGCGCAAGATGGGCGAGCTTGGCCTGCTTGGCTTGCCTTTCCCGGAGGAGTACGGTGGCGCGGGCGCGGACTATCTCAGCTACTGCCTCGCGCTGGAAGAGA
Source organism: Ktedonobacterales bacterium (assembly GCA_036393135.1). GTDB lineage: Bacteria > Chloroflexota > Ktedonobacteria > Ktedonobacterales > JADMIN01 > JAKAIY01. The sequence continues at coordinate 2,194 of DASVWQ010000487.1, read as the reverse complement.
TCGGGCGCGGCGACGCTTCGGTCGGCATCACGATGGAGGCGCACACTTCGCTCGGCGCGACGCCCTTCTATCTCTTCGGCAGCGAGGAGCAGAAGCGCGAGTACCTCGTCCCGCTGGCCAGTGGCAAGCAGCTCTGGTCGTTTGGCCTGACCGAACCGGGCGCTGGCTCTGACTCCGGCGGGACCGAGACGCATGCCGAGCGCGAGGGCGACTCCTGGCGCATCAACGGCTCCAAGGCGTTCATCACCAACGCCGGGACGGAGATGAGCGCGGGCGTCACGATTACCGCCGTGACGGGTCGCCTCGCCGATGGCCACAAGGAGATCACCAACTTCATCGTGCCAAAAGGCACGCCTGGTTATCATATTGGCGCGGCATATCATAAGATGGGCTGGAAGGCGTCGGATACGCGCCCGCTGACCTTCGAAGATTGCCGCGTGCCGGATACGCAGCGGCTGGGCGACCAGGGCGACGGTTTCCGCCAGTTCATGGCGATCCTGGACGCGGGACGGGTCGCCATCAGCGCGCTGAATGTCGGGCTGGCGCAGGCCTGCTACGATGAGTCGCTGAAGTACGCGCGCGAGCGACGGCAGTTTGGCCGCCCCATCGCGGCGTTCCAGGCGATCCAGTTCAAGCTGGCCGACATGGCGATGGAGATCGAGCTGTCGCGTTTGATGTATTACAAGGCCGCGTGGCTGCACATGCAGGGGCTGCCCTACACCAAGGAAGCCTCGATGGCGAAGCTGTTCTCGTCGGAGACGGCCAAGCGCTGCGCCGATCAGGCGGTGCAGATCCACGGTGGCTATGGATTTATGGACGAGTATCCCGTCTCGCGCTTCTGGCGGAATGTCAAGGTGCATGAGATCGGTGAAGGCACGAGCGAGGTGCAGCGGCAGATCATCGCCAAGCATCTCTAGCGCCCGCTCATTCCTGTATCCGTTCTCCTCCGCCCTGGCCGCGCCGCCGGGGCGGTGAGTGGAGCGACCCATGCGAACTGTGACGCGAATTGGCCTGACGTTGAGCGTTGTGGCGGTGCTGGCGCTCTATGGCCTGCAACTGGTAGCAGGGCTGGGCGTGATCGTCGGCATTATCGCGATTGGCGCGCTGGCCGGACTGGCGGTGGCGAAATGGCTGGAGCGCGGCTGGTATGGCCGCCAGCTCGAGGCGGGCGCGCGCGCGGGAGCCATCGCCTGCGGCGTGGCGGGGCTGGCCTCGGCGGCCTATCTGCTGGGGCAGAGGCCAGCGGGCATCGAGGCGCTGGCGGCGCGCTCGCGGCTGCCGGGGATTTCGCTGGCGCCGCTGGTCCATGCGCTGAGTCCGCTGGGCGTGGCAGGCGCCGACATCGCGAGCGTGGTGGTGGCGACGTTGGTGGGCGTGGCGCTGGCGGCGGTTCTGGCGCAGGTCTTCGGCTGGGGCAAGGACAAACGCTCGCAGCGGGTGATCGCGCAGGCGCGGCTGGCGGCGCAGGCGCAGCAGCACGAGGAGCTGGGCGCGCAGACGACGCCGACGGGCGCACGCTCGCCCTCACCATCGGTGCAGCTCTTTGGCCGCCAATCCTCGGCGACCAACGGCCCCGCGCCTGCGTCGTCGGCGGGCAGTCGCCGCGTGCGCCGCACCGCCGGGCCGGATACAGAGGCCGAGACGCCCGATGCGCCGCGCACGTTCGAGTCGTGGGGCGATACCGCTGTCTCGCCCGCTATCTCGCCCGCCGCGCCGTCGCCGAAGAAGCGTGACTCTTCCCATGCCCGCTCCGCCGACGACGCGATCACCGCCGAGGAGCGGGCCGCGCTGCTGGCATGGGAGGCGGCGCTGGAGGCTGAGTCGGAGCCGGGCGCGCCGCGCAAGCCAAACGCCAGCGCCTTCCTCAATGAGCAGAACGCCGCCCCACCGCGCCGCAATCGCAAGAAGCAGAACACCCGCGACTGGCTGTGCTAGCATCAAGCCGATAGCGGTGATGGGCAGCGGATGGGGGCGGGTAAACCCCGCGGCTACGGGCCTGCGCGCCACAAAGGCCGCCTGCGCGGCCTGGGTTATTGGCGCGACGCGACACACAGGGCAGGCGGCGTGGTGAGGGCGAGGGGTCGCAGCCTTTTCAAGGCCGAGAGCCGCCATCACATCATATAAACGCTTGCCCCGCGCCCGCATGCCTCGCCTATGACCCAGCCTGCGCAGGCAGGCTTCGTGGCCCGCAGGC
>DASVWQ010000486.1:0-6533 GCA_036393135.1 Ktedonobacterales bacterium | reverse complement strand
CACTTCGCCTGGGGCTATCTCTCCACCGGCTCGACCACCGAGGCGGGCGCGACGATCACCGAGCAGCTCGTGAAAATCCTCTACATCCGCGATCCGGGGACCCCGCCAGGCGAACTGGAGATGCTGGGCCTTGCGCTCAAGCTCAACCAGAGCTACTCCAAGGCGCAAATCCTGACCTGGTATCTCGATGTCGTCTACTATGGCCATCAGGCGTATGGCATCGCGCAGGCCGCCGCGACCTTCTTCCATACGACGCCCGCCCATCTCACCTGGGGTGAGGCCAGCCTGCTCGCGGGTCTGCCGCAGGCCCCCAGCGCCTATGACCCCTTCGCGCACTACGATCTGGCCCGCGTGCGGCAGCAGCACGTGCTGGCGCGGCTCGTCGCCGTCGGCGCGCTGACCCAGGCCCAGGCAAACCAGGCCTACTCCCACACGCCAACCATCCCTTAATGCGGGGCGGCTCACACCTCGTCGTCCACCGCGTGCAGCTCGGCGGCGGGGCCGTCGGGCTGGTGGTGCGTGCGGATCAGCGTGACGACGCGCGGCGCGAGGCCCGCCTGCGCCGCGAGGTCGGCGCAGTGTACTGCAGTTGTGGCTGTCCGTGGACGGCAGCGCCTCCACGTCGCGCACTTGATCCAACTTTACAGCCATCGACTTACGTTACCGAGCGTTCTCTGCTTCGACCGTGGCGATGCGCTTCTCTAGCGTCGTGCCTCTATTCAGCACTCGCTTTGCGGGGCCGCCTGAACGGTTACTTCGGACCAAATATACGCGCGGCAATGGCGCCAATGACAAAACATAATGTGAAGATCATGATGTTGTCAGAAGACCCGCTCACGAAATCGAAGTATAGTCCCAACAGACATGCCGCTGTAACGGCTGCGATGACAACCAGCGAACGCCTGGTCCCATCAAACATTTGCGTGATGACCATACTGCCGACGCCCGATAGGAAGCCAAAGATCAGGTCGGCGGTTATCTCAATGCCATTAGGGGAGAACGGCTCAAAGGCCCCAGCCAGGAAAGTCGGCAGATGCTGCAGGAGGTTCAGAACGATTACCAGAATGGCAACGAATACACCGAGCCAGAATGCCCATTTGCTCTCCGCTCTACTGTCATGTTCCGCTGTTCGGTATACCCAGGCTGTCGTGAACATCAACAAAAGTGGTGTGAACAGAAATCTGAAGAAACCCAATGTGTTAATCTGTGCCATGCAACCATCCTCCCATCCTGTCGGTCCACTTATTCGATTGGTCGCGATACAGGCAGTATAGTCGGAGTGTGAGGAGGATTACAAGGCGAGCGGTGGGCAATAAGGTGGATACAGCGGCGCCTCACACCTCGTCGTCCACCGCGTGTAGCTCGGCGGCGGGGCCGTCGGGCTGGTGGTGCGTGCGGATCAGCGTGACGACCCGCGGCGCGAGGCCCGCCTGCGCCGCGATGTCGGCGCCGATGTCGGCGTGGCGCCAGGCATTGTAGAACGGGCGGCGAAACCAGGGGCGCGGCGAGGCCGCCAGCCAGCGCAGCGCGCCCGGCGCGAAGGCCCGTAGCAACACCACCGCTGGGCGCACGACGAACGGTGTGCGCCCGCCACCCTTGCCGTTGTCGTGCAGCAGCGCCGCCGCCAGCAGCTCGGCGTCGTCGCAGCCGCGCTCGCGCAGCGCGCGATAGACTGTCAGGCTGTGGCGCTGGTCGTTACGCGACATGGTGAAGAAGAGCGCGCGCCCCGCTGGCGGCAGCGTCGCGTCGAGGATGGCGTGGTCGCTGGCGTCGAGCGGGCGGGCCAGCAGCGAGCGCCACACCTGATACACCCGGTAGCGCGCGGCGGCGAGCGCGCCCGACGATTCCGCTGGCATGGGGCGCGCCAACCTAGAGGGTGTAGACAAACGGCGCGTAGGCCGGGCCAGTGATGGCGCTGGTCGCCGCCTGCGAGAGGACCCCCAGCCAGCCACCCGGATTGAGGAAGTCCAGGCCCATCAGCGCGAAGAGATATGGGATCAGGAAGAAGATCACCAGCAGGACCAGCTCCATGTAGGGCTTCCAGTCCTTGAAACGAACCGCCGGGCCGTTGGGCAGCAGCGCGAAGAGCATGTCGTAGCCGTCGAGCGGATGCAGCGGGATCAGGTTGAGGATGGCGAGGAGGACATTCGCGGCGGCCAGGATGTAGATGAACTGCTCCAGGCGGAGTTGCCAGATCGGCTGGGCGTGGCTCAGGCAGGTCTGGAGGATGACGCCCGCGCCCGCGCAGCGGTCGGCGAAGAGCGTCAGGTCCTGATGCCCCGGCATGATGCGCAGAATGACGGCGAAGAGGATGCCCATCAGCAGGCTGAAGACTGGGCCGGCCAGCGCGACCAAGAACACGCCGGTATCCGGCCCGACCCGCAGCCGCCGCGTATCCACATCGACTGGCTTGCCCCAGCCGAGCGCGACCGGCAAGCCTCCCAGCGGTATGCCGAAGGAGAGCGTCAGCGCGACGATGGAGCCGACGGCGGCCATCTGGCGGCGCGGGTTGACGCTGAGCCGCCCCGCGCTCTGCGCCGAGCCGTCGCCGAGCAGCGCGGCCATCGCGGCGTGCGCGGCCTCGTGCAGGGTGACGGCGATGATGAACGCGATGAAGGTCTCGGCGATGACCAGCGTGTTCATGCGCCTACGCCTTGGGGGTCTTGGGCGCCTTGGCCTTCTTTGGCTTCTTCTTTTCCTTTGGCGTCGGATTCTTGCCGCCCATGGTCACGCCTCCCGCTGCGCTCAACAACGCGCGCCAGAACGGCGGCCCCAGAGGCCGCCGCACACCCCGCGCTCCGTCGGCGAGGCCGCCCGCTGTGGGCCTCGCACGCGCAATTATACGAGACGCCGCCGCGCGGCGTCCAGACGCAGTTCCAGGCCCTCGCGCGCGGTGACGACCTCCGGGAAGCGGGCCTGCGCGTAGCGCTGAAGCTCCAGCACCGCCGCATCGTTGTAGTGCGGGTCGTGGTGCGTGAGAATCAGGCGTCCGACTCCAGCGGCGGCGGCGATGCGCGCGGCCATCTGTGGTGTGCTGTGGCCGTAGCCGCGCTTGGGCGACGGGCCGTGGTAGTCATCCTCACTGTACTGCGCATCGTGGATCAGGGCGTCGGCTCCGCGCGCGAACTCGATCAGCGACTCATCGGCGACTGTCCCCTTCGCGCCAATCTCGACATCGGTGGCGAAGACCAGCCGCGCCCCGCCACCGGAGACACGATAGAGCATCGTGCCGTCCGCCGGGTGCAGGTGGCTGAAGAGCGCGTCCACCACCAGCGCACCCGCCGGGGCCTCGCTCGCGGCGACGCCTGGCCGGGCGGAGATGACACGCGGCGCGCCATCCGCCGGGAGGATGAGGCGCTCGCCATCGGCTAGCGAGCGCAGGGTGCGGCGCGAGGGCAGCGCGCGGAAGTCCACCGGGAAATAGGGCGGGCGCATGTAGCCCGCCACGATCTCCTCGAAGCGCATGCTCGACAGGTCGGGACCGAAGAAGCGCACATGGAAGCGTGGGTCGTAGAGGGGGGCGAAGAAGGGCAGTCCGCAGAGGTGGTCGTGGTGGGCGTGGGTCAGCAGCAGCGTGATCTCGGTATGCTGGCCAGCGGCGGTCGTCAGCGCGCTCTTCATCAGCGCCTCGCCGAGGTTGATGACGCCGGAGCCAGCGTCGATGATGAGGGTGTGGCCGCCGTAGCGAATCTCCAGGCAGGTGGTCTCGCCGCCGATCGAGCCGCCACCCACGCGGGGCGTCGGGTAGCTGCCGCGCACGCCCCAGAAGCGCGCCATCAGGGCGCCTTCCGCCGCGCGGTCCGTGGCCCGCGCGAGCGTCGGCGTGACATGGCTGCGCCCTGCGCCGCCTGTCTCATCTGGCGCGGCGTGGGCCTGCCCGCGCTGGCGTGACTTCCAACTCATGACCCATACGCTCCCGTCTCTGCGGCCTGCCACCCGACATCATAATCCGTTTTGGGAAGCGCTGTCAGCCGAATCCACACACACGCTCGACATACAAAAGGGCGGCCCCACGCGTGGTGGGCGCCGCCCGCGTGCCTCAGGGTGTACTGTAGCACGCATTTGTTGGTTGTGGCTGTGAATCTTGTCTCAGCAGCCCGAATGGTGGGTCTGGCTTATGTCGAGGTTTACGCGGTGACCGTGGCGACCTGCGATGTCGCGGCGGCCTCTGCGGCCCTGGCGGCCTGCGCGGCCTCGCGGTCTTCGTGGCGGTAGCGGCGGTCCACGCCGACCAGGCCGATCAGGACCACGATGCCGGAGAGCGTCATCAGCACGCCGCCGCCGAGATAGATCACGCTGATCGTGCCGAACGGCAGGTCCAGCCAGACGGCGTGGAAGTCGCGCAGGGTGATGCCCGCGAGATAGCCCACGCCAGCGGTCGCCAGCAGGATCGCCAGGCTCGACGCGGGATTGAAGATCGACATCACCCGGCCCATCAGGGCGGGCGGCGTCTCGCGCATCATGATCGGCCCCGCCGCGACGTTCAGGCCGGAGTTCAGCGCGCCCGCGACCAGGAAGAAGCCCAGCGCGACCTCGTAGTTCGTCACCTGGGTTAGCCCGACCACCAGCAGGCCGAAGACCGCCAGCGCCAGCCAGAGCGTGCGCGCCAGGCCGATGCGCTGCGCCGTCAGACCGAAGATGATCGAGCCGAGAATCGCGCCCAGCCCGAAGACGCCGCCGATCAGGCCATACATGGCAGTAGTGGCATGCAGGTTCTGCGTGGCGTAGTAGACATCGAGCGTGTTGAGCGCGCTGGCTCCGGCCACCGCCACGATCACGGCGATCAGCAGCGTGACGAGCGGACGGTTCGAGAAGTAGAAGCGCATGCCCGCCCACATCTCGCGCCAGAAGCCGTGGCGCGGGGCGGCGTGCGTCGCGTTGGCGGCGTGTGGCGCGCTGGCCTGGCTCACCGTGGCGTGGCGCGGCGCCCGCAGCAGGTAGATGGTGATATAGGAGACGACGAAGGTGGCGGCGTCAATCAACAGCGCCCACTCCGGCCCGAAGGCGGCGTAGAGCGGGGCGGCGGCCGCTGGCCCGATGATCAGCGCGAGGCTGACAGAGACCTGCGAGAAGCCCATCGCCCGCGCCTGTTGCTCCTGCGGGACGACCTCCTGGATGATCGCCATCGCCGAGGGGCGGAAGAACTGCTCGCCGGCGTTGACCAGGGCGACGACGGCATAGATCGCGCCCAGCGCCCAGAGCAGCGGCAGGCGCCCGCTCGCGAGGCCAGGCAGCGGGATGACGCCGGTGGCGAGGATCAGCAAGGCGACGATGACTACGCGCAGGCCGTCCATCCACAGCATCATCAGCCGCTTGTTGGCGCGGTCTACGAAGACGCCGGCGAAGAAGCCAACCAGCAGCGTGGGCGCGGCGGCGGCGATCAGCACGGCGCTGACGGCGACCGGCGACCACGAGATATGCGCGGTGAGGCCGAGGGCGATCCAGATGACGAGGGTGGTGTTGAACATCATGTCGCCGGTGACGGAGACCGTCTGGCCGAGCCAGAGCAGCGCGAAGTCGCGATTGATGAGCAGGCCGGGCTTGCCGCGCCGCCGCGCGCCAGGGACGCCATCAGGGGCGAGGGCGCCCGCTGTGGTACTATCCATACTGAACTCTCCCTTGCGAAGCGCAATGTACGTCAATAGGGCATCCGCGAGCGAGTGGGGAGCGCGTGGGGAGCGGCTGCAACCGCTCCTTGCGTTTTTCTGGCCCCGCCACCGCGCCAGGTCGGGTCAGCGCGTGTGCGGCTCCTTTCGCTTCAGCGCCGCCAGGACGCCTGATGAGGCGCTCAGCATGCCGCGATAGCGCAGCCGCGCGATGGCGCGGTCGATCAGCTCCGGCGTGACATCATCGTTGAAGGACAGGTAGCCAGCGACATCGAGGTCGAGCTGCTCGTTGGCCGCGAGGACCCGCTCGAGGTCGGCGCGGTTGTAGGTCAGCGCGCCAATCAGCGTGACGCGGCGCAGGTGTGGCTCCGATGCGGTTGGGGCGCTACCGTTGGTGGCGGGCGCGGGTTGCGGAGCCTGCGGGGCGGGCTGCGCGCTGGCTGGCGTCGCCGTGGGCGCGTCTGTCTCGGCGTTGCGCGCGTCGAAGGTGATGACCGTCACCTGCCCCTCGCGCTCGCCAGGGACGCCGCGACGCGTGCGGTATGGCTCCAGCGTCTCCATCGCCGCCTTCAGCGTCGCGGCCAGCTCTTCGCGCGTCATCCAGACGGTGGCGCTCTCCATCCCCGGTCCCAGGCCAGTGTTCTCGTCGGCGCTACCGCCCGGTAGCTCGCGCCGCAGCGCCGCGAGGAAGCTCTGCGAGAGGTTGGCGAAGATCTCGTTGACGGCGGCGGCGACCTCCTCTGGCTCCGCCGTCTGGAGCAGTTGCGGCGGGACGGTCAGGTTGCGGGCGACGGCGCGGAAATACTTCTCGACGATGCCGCCGCGCTCGCGGGACTCCGCCAGCGTCACCAGCCCCAGGCGCTCCAGCTCGCGGACGTGGTAGTGGGCCTTGGGCGCGGCGATCTGTAGCTCGTCGCCAACCTGGGT
>DASVWQ010000485.1:0-7172 GCA_036393135.1 Ktedonobacterales bacterium | reverse complement strand
ATGTATAGCAGCGTGCCGAATCTGGCCTCCTACTTCGGCTATACCAACGCCTCGTGGACGCTCAAATGCGAACTGATCGCGCGCTATGTCTGCCGCCTGCTGCGCTACATGGACCAGCATGGCTACACGATGTGCGTGCCGCAACAGCCAGCGGAGGCCATCGCGGAGCTGCCCGGCGTCAACCTCACCTCAGGCTATGTGCGCCGCGCGCTGGACCATCTGCCGCGCCAGAGCGAGCGGGCGCCGTGGAAGTCGTACCAGAACTACATCCTCGACCTGGTGAACTTCCGCCTCAGCCCGCTGGAGGATGGCGCGCTGGTCTTCTCGCGCCCCACGCAGCCAGCCCCCGCGCCCGCGACCAGCGCGCGATGAGCGGCGGTTCAGAGCGCGCTGCGTTCGATGCCCAGCGCCGCGTCGCTCACGGCAGTGGCTTCGGCGAGTTTGCGGTGGGTCAATCCGAAGATCAGCGCCAGAATGACGGGGATCAGTTGAATAGTCCACGAAATGAAGATGATCGTCTGTAGCGCCGAATTGACCTGAGCGTTTGAATGTGGCGCCGTCGCGAGGTAGTGCGTCTGCCATATAAAGGCGACCCCTTGCGAGAGAATCGACAGAAGTGTGGCGACAATGAGCGCAGCCAGCCAGACGCGACGACGGGTCGCCCATGCCAGGGCCGCCGCAAGTATGATGACCCCGCCAACAAGTATATTCGCCAAACTCAGCGCCATGTTGAGTGTTTGTGTGGCCAAAAGCTGAAAGAACACCACGATTGAGACGCCTTGTCCGATGACGGGATTCCACCCTTGAGTGGTGTTGAATATGGACGACGCATACGTATACGACACCACCAGACCAAAAACTACGGTAACGCCCGCCAGCCAGACCAATCCCCGGTAAAGCCTCTCCATCGGCGACACGCTCCTGATCCTCTCTCCGCTCCACTAACGGCGCATGATTCACGCAGCCTCAGTATAGCAGGCCGGTCGCAGTGGCGACGAGTGTCAGCATAGGCCGTCCGTCGCGCGCGCTGGTACCTTTGGGCGCTTGCGGCGGGCGCGGCCTGGGAGCGCCGCCAGCCTGTGCTATGCTACCGTGGACTGTATCTCTGCCGCGCGCGGTCGCTGGAACGTCTGTTTGATCGGGCGGTCGCGCCGCCACATAGCGCGGAAGGAAGACGAGGCGAATGCTGGCCTGCAGGCAGGTGGACGACGCGCCCTCTCGCGCGAATGGAGAGGACGCTGGCGCGAGGGAGATGAAGTGTGCTCACCGATGTGCAACGCATCGCCGAAATCTCGCGCGCGGCTGAGGCGCTGATCGCCGGGCCGCCAGACTTCCTGCGCGCCTTCCCCGGCGAGGAGGGCGGCGCCCGTCAGCAGCGCCGCGCCATCATCCTCGCCTCCCTGCGCGACCAGGAGTTCGTCGGGCGCGTCGGCGTCTCGGTCGATGAGCTAGCCGCCGACCTCGAAGCCGTCCTGCGCTACCGTGAGGCGCCACGCGCCGACGATCTGCGCGGCGAAGTGGTGGAGATCCTGCGCCAGCTCGAAAACTGGCAGGCGGTGGATGGCGGCCTGGCGCCCGACCGCGCCGAGCGGGACGGCCTGCGCCGCCGGGTGGAGCGCGACTACGCGCTGGCCCGCCCGATGCGCGTCTTCCTGCCGCATTGGGACGAGGTGCAGCGGGCGCTGCGACGGCGCTACATCAGCCTCAGCGCCAACTACTTCGCCCAGGCTATCACTGCGCTCGATACCCTGCTCGATGAACTGCGCTATGAGGACACCGACCCGCTGCGCTGCCATAGCGCGTGGCAGTCGCTGCGCCAGGCGGTGCATGGCATCAACACCGAGTCGCGCGATTTCGCCCGCGAGCTGCGCTCGCTGCGGGTGGATGGCAACCACCCTGGGGCGCTGGCCGACATCGCTGACCGCCTGGGCATCCTGCACGAGAAGTTTTTCCGGGTGGCGGCGGAGGGCGCGGCGCAGGTGCGCGAGCGGCTCGATGTCCTGCGCGACGACCGCCACGCGGGCGAGAACGTGCGCCGGTTGCAGGAGACGTTGCGCGTCCGCGAGGAGGAGTGGAGCGTTGGCCTGGGCGAGACACCCGCCGAGCTACAGGAGCGGCTGGAGTCGGTCGGGCAGGATGTCGTGCGCGAGTTGACCATCTTCGAGCGCTTCATGGCTGACAGCGGCCACGGCTCGTGGCGCGAGGGCGCCAAGGTCATCAGCCTAGCGCTGGTCGAGTTGACCGAGCGCATCCACGCCGCCATCTCGCTGCGCTTGCAGCAGACGCAGGCGGTGGCGGCTTTGCTGCGTCGCGCCCGCGACCTGGCCGAGGGACACGGCGACGCCACCCAGCGCGCCCGCCAGTATCTCTGGAACGCCTCCGGCTCGATGCACGCCGCGCTCTGGGTGCAGCCCGCGCCCGCCAGCGACCAGCAGGTGCGCCTCGACCGCTGGCTGATGCAGAAGGGCGGCTCGCCGCTGCCGCTGGTGGATGAGCGCATCTGGGAGCGCGCCCTGCGTCCGCGCCACCGCCCTGCGCCCGCGCCGCCACCGCCGCCGCTGCTCGTCACCGACGACTGGGACCCTGGCGACGACCCACGTGTCCGTCTGCAGGAAGAGGCGCGCGAGCGTCTGGTGGAACGGCTCATCACCGCTGGCTCAGCGCAGGCGCTGGGCAGCCTGACCAGCATTGATGAGTTGCGGCTGCTGGCCTCGTTCCTCTGGCTGCCCCGCGAGAGCGCGCCGCTGCGGCGGCTGGGCCTGCGCATCCAGGCGGCGGGCGCGGGGATGTCGCGCCGCGCGTCGCTGCAGGGGCCGGGCTTCGTCGTCGAGATGGACAACTATCGCTTCAGCGCGACCACCAGCACGCGCCAGGCGGCGGCGGAGCGGCGGCGCGCCGAGGCGGCGCAAGCGGCGGCGGCGATGGCTCGCCTCAGCAGCATCGCAGCGGGCGACGATGATCCCGCCATCTCGCATCCCGCGCCGATGGCCGCCGCAACCGCCGCGAGCGAGGTGGCGCCTGCCGCCGCCACGCATCCACTGGAGGACGGCGTACCCGATGGCGGCGCGATCACCCGCGAGCTGGAGGCTATCGCGCCCGCCGAAGCCCGCCCGCCACGCGCACCCGCCCAGCCACCCGCAGAGCCAGCCGCCCCACCTGAGCGCGGCCCGACCACTGGCGGCGGGCGCCGTCTCTGGCCGCTGCCCGGCTTGCTGCGCCGCCCCGGTGGCGATTCGCGGCGGGTCCGCGAGTAAACCGCCCCACGCGCCCGCCGTGCCCGCCGACCGCTACACAGGAGTGAGACCATGCCGAGCTATACCGGACAGCGAGAACAGGACCTCGCCCTGCGCGTGCGCCGCATGCTGATCGAGCAGAGCGCGCTGATGCAGGATGAGTCGCCTGATGAGTTCGCCTGGCTCACCCGTCACTACGAGATCGAGCAGCGCTTTTTCGAGGAGGAGCTGGGCGCGCGGCTGGAATTGCGGCTGGGACGCTGGGCCCGCGCCTACTGGCCTGCCCCGCCGCGCAACCGCGAGATCTGCATCGCCGACATCTTCGAGCTGACCGCCCGCAAGCAGACCGCCTACGCCTGCCTGATTCGCGCGTATCGCAGCGTGCGCCTGCTGGAGTCGGGCGACTCCGCCAACGTCTTCCGCTTCAGCGAGCTGTTCCGCTATGTCGCGGAGGAGGGGCAGCGCCTCTCGCCGTGGCTCAGCTTCGATGAGGCGATCATCAACGAGGCGCTGGCGACCCAGGGCGACGCCGAGGCAGACGTTGAGGAGGAGGAGGACGAGGAGTTGGCGCTGGCGAATGCGACGAAGGGGCGCAAGCGCGCGACCACTGGCGCGGCCAAGGGGCGCAAGTCGGCCACCACGCAGCCCCAGCGGGCGGGCGCGGCGCAGCGCGTGCGCGCCAACCAGCGCGCCTTCTATCAGGCGTTCGCGGCGTTCGAGCGGCACAAGCTGACGCGGCGGATAGGCGCCGACGACCGCCAGCGCCCGGAGGAGCGCTATCGCCTGGACGAGCGCGACTTCAGCGGCGTCTACGAGTTCACCGATCTGATCGACCGCTTCCTGCCGCCAGCGGGCCTCGTCATGTACGATGACCTGAAGGGCGAGGAGGAGTAGCATGACGGCGCTCACCTACCGGCAGGCCAAGGGGCAGGGACGGGCGTGGATCCGCCGCATCCGCCTCATCAACTGGCACGGTCACGAGAACGCGACCCTCGATGTCGTCGGCGACATGCTGGCCGTCATCGGCGAGAACGGCTCCGGCAAGTCGCTGATCCTCGACGCGATTGACTGGGCGCTCTTCCCGACCTCCGGCAAGGTCTTCAACGCGGCGGCGCGCGAAGGCGGGCGTGGTAGCAAGCGCACGCTCAGCAACACCATCCTCTTCTTCGATCCGCACGGCGTAGAGCGTCCCGACCGGGGCTGGCGGCGCCAGCGGACGGTCGGCTATTGCGCGGTCGAGGTGGAGCATGAGGGCGAGGGGCGCTGGGTCTATGGCGCTGGCGCCGCCGCTACGCCGCAATCCGCCCACCCCTTCTACTATGCGCTGCCCGCGATGCTGGAGCAGGTGACGTTCCTGGAGACCACCCCGCAGGGCCAGGCGCCCTTGCAGATGCAGGATTTCCGCGCCCGCAACGACGCATGGATCGCGGCGGGCGGGGGCGTCTACAACGCCAGCCAGGCCGAGGAGTACAACCGCACGGTCGCGCGCCGCCTGCTCAATATCGAGGGGGCGGACTGGCAGCGCCGCTACGACGCCCTCTACGACGTGCTGCACCGGATGCTCGGCCTGAAGGTGGATGACGCGCTGGTTGCTGACCCCAGTGGCGTCGTGCGCGAGTTCCTGCCGGTGGTGGACCGCCCGCACCTGGAGCGGCTGGTTGACGGGCTGGAGGGCATCCAGCGCATCCACCGCGACATCGACGAATATGGCAAGCTGCGGGCGACACTGGCGGGGGTGGTCGAGGCGCGGCGCAAGTACCACGACGCGGCGCTGCGGCATGCCGCGCTGGTCTGGCTGCGCGCGGCCTGGGACAGCGATGATGGCGCGGCGGCGCTGGCCACCGCGGAGGAGCGACTACGCGAGGCGGAGTCGAGCGCGCGTCAGGCCGAGGCCGCCGAGGAGACCGCCTATGGCGAGGAGAGCGCCGCCCGCCGCGAGCTGGAATCGCTCCAGCAGCTCCACCAGGGCGAGGTGGTGCAGGCGGTGCAGCGGGCAAACGAGGGTTTGCAGGCCGCGCAGTTCGAGCAGGACCGCGCGGCGCGTGAGTTGCGCGCGGCAGAGGAGCGGCTGAAGCGCTCGGAGTCGTCGCTGACTACGGCGCGGCAGTCGATGGAGCAGGAGGTCAGCTCGGCCCGCGCGCGGCTGGTGGAGTTGCGCGGACGTGGCGAGCGGGCGCTGGGAGCGCTGCCCGGCGCGCTCAGCGATATGTGGGAGCAGGCGCTGGCCCAGCCCGGCGAGCAGACCCAGGCCGACGCGCTACACGCCGCCTGGGTGGCCGCCGACGCCGCGCTGGCCGGGCTGGAGACGCACGCCCGGCGCATCCGCGAGGCCAGCGGCGAGACGGCGACCGCGCGCCAGACCGAGCGCGAGGCCCGCGCCCAGCACGAGGCGGCGGCCCGCGCGCTGCAATCCAACCGCCAGGCGCTCTGGGCGCGCTGGGACAAGCTCTCGCAGCGTTGGCCGGAGGGGCTGGGACAGGCGCCCGGTGGCGAGCCAACCACTATCGTGCTGCCGCCGCTGGCCGAGGCTGCCCGCCAGGCCCTCGACGAGAGCCGCGCGACTGCCCGCGAAGCTGAGGGGCGCGCCGCCCGCCTGGAGGTGCGCAGCGCCGAACTGGAGGCGCGCATCGCCAGCCTCGGCGATGAGATCGGCCAGACACGGAGCGAGCCAATCCCGCCGCTCACGCCCGCCCGCGAGCAGGCCCTCGCCCGCCTGCGCACGGTGGACGCCGCCGTCGAGCCAGCCTATCGCCAGCTCGATCTGGCGCGCGAGGGGCTGCCCTGGGCCGACGCCATCGAGGGGCTGCTGGCGCATACCGATACGCTGACCCTGCTGCTGCTGAGCGTGCCGGTGGAGCAGGCGCGCGCGACGGCCCCGCACGAGGTGGACTGGCACGCGCTGGTCGCGGGCGGCGGCCCGGGCAAGGCGCAGCGCGGCTCGCTGGCGACGGCGCTGGTCACGAACCACGCCGACCTGCGCCGCCATCTGGATAGCGCGTTCGGCGCGGTCGCGCTGACCCAGGAGCCAGCCCGCTCCGGCGATTACCTCTGCCCGGATGGCCGCTATCGGCTGGGCGATGTGGCGGGCGTCATCCGTCCGCACACCCGCGCGCAATCGCTGATCGGCGTGGTGCGCCGCCAGTCCGCCGCCGCCGCCCGCCGCGAGGAGCTGCAGCGCGACCAGGCCGGCGCCCGTGAGGAGCTACGCGAGGCCCATGCGACGCTGCGCCGGGAGCGCGAGAGCGCCCGCGCCGCCGAGAGTCGCGCCAACGCGCTGGCCGAGGTCGCGCACATGCTGGAGGAGGTGGAGCAGCGCCGCGCCGAGTTGCGTGGTCTGCGTGAGGCGGAGGAGACGGCCTCGCTGCGGCTGGCGGCAGCCTCGCGCAGCGTGGAAGATGCGGCGCGCGAGGAGGAAGACGCCCGCGCCCGCTGGAACGACACCACGCGCGACTATCCGGCGCTGGCGGCGGATTCCGCCGGGCTGGAGCGGTCGCGACAGGCGCTGGGGCAGGCGGTGGCTGACGCGGTGGCGCGCGGCGCTGAGACGCGCGGACGGCTCAGCCAGCTTGGCGCGCGGCTGCGCTCCGCCGAGGAGTCGCACAGCGCTGAGAGCGAAGCCTATGGCATGGCGCGGGCCTATCTGGACCAGTGCGACCATAAGGCGAGTGAGGCCCAGAGACTGCTGAACGAGGCTCGCAACGCCCTGCGCGCCGCCGGACTGGAAGACTTCGAGGCGCGCATCACGCAGCTTCAGAGGCGGCTCAAGAGCGCCGAGGAGCAGGCGCGCAAGGCGGGCGTGGCCAAGGGCATCGCCCTCCACCAGCGCGACGCCGCCCAGCAGGCCCGCGAGACGCAGGCCCAGGCCAGTGTGCGCGCCAATACCACGCTGGAGGAGCGCAACACCGCCTTCGCCGCCCTGCTCAACGCGGTCGCCGATAG
>DASVWQ010000484.1:0-2762 GCA_036393135.1 Ktedonobacterales bacterium | reverse complement strand
CTCCCGCCGAGCAGCATCAGCACGCGCGGCGCCGTCGCCGGGTCGATACCGAATGCGGCGGGCTGTGTGTCGAAGTTGACCACGTTGTCAGGCGCCGTGTGGATCAGTTCGACTTCACCGCGCGCCAGCGTCGCGACCTGCTCGGCGGAGCTATTGGTGAAGGTCAGCGCCACCGCCAGTCCGGCCCGTGCGAAGTGGCCGCGCCGCGCCGCCGCGATGATGGGCAGGTTCTGGAGTCCCCGGAACGAGCGGACGCGGAGCGGCGTGCGGGCTGGGCTGGACATCGGAGGACCTCCTGCGCGGACTGCGCGACACAAAAAGAAGCGGGGGCCGCCTCGACACGGCGCGGCGCCGTGAGAGGTGATGCGCCCCGCGCGCCACTGGCCCGATTGGCCAGTGGCGATCAGTCCTGCTTGTCTTGCTTGGGGGTGAGCGCGTCCACGTTGCGCTCCACGCCCGCCAGTTTGGCCAGCGCCTGGAACGTGATATAGAAGTCGTGCTCAGCCAGGCCCATCGCGCGAGCCGCCGTCAGGAACTCGTTGCTCACGGCCACGGTGGGCAGCGGCACATCCAGCAGGCGGCCCATCTCCAGCGCCAGCAGCATATCTTTCTGCATCATGCCGACGTTGAACCACACCTCGTCGGGCGCGTGGAGGATGAACGGCGCGCGATATTTGAGCGAGGGCGAGGCGACGACGCTATCGAGTAGCGCCTGCATCGCCACCTCGCGCGGGATGCCGCCCTTTTCCGCCAGCAGCACGGCCTCGCTGAAGGCCATCATCTGCACTTGCAAGTTGAGGTTGATGGCGATCTTCATCAGCACTGCCTGGCCGTGGCCGCCGACATACTGCACCGTCGGCGCGATGGCGTGGAGGGTGGGCAGCGCGTCGTCGTAGACCTCGCGCTTGCCGCCGATCATCATCGAGAGCTTGCCCTGCTCCAGCGTCACCACGCTGCCAGAGACCGGCGCGTCGAGCATCTCGGCGCCTTTCGCCTCCACCCGCTCAGCCAGCGCCCGCGAGACGGCGGGATTGACGGTGCTCATGTCGATATAGGTCTTGCCAGGGCCGAGCGCCGCCAGGATGCCATCTGGCCCCTCGAAGCAGGCCTCTAGCGCCTTGGTATTCGTGACCATCGAGAAGATGATGTCGGAGGCTTCGACAACCTCGCGCGGGGTCGCCGCCTGGCGCATACCCGCCGCGACGAGCCACTGCGCCTTGGAGGCCGTGCGGTTGTAGCCGGTGACGGTGAGGCCCGCGTCGAGCAGGCGCTTGGTGACACGGCTGCCCATCGCGCCGAGTCCGATGTATCCAACGGTTGGCATCTGCGCTCTCCCCTCTGCGGCTATCTCCGGCGCCTCGTCGCGGCGCTCCGGCGGAGCGGCGGCCTCGGCAGTTGTGGGTCCGGGCCGATCGGGCGCGCTCACGCGCGTTTCGGCGTCGGAGTGGTTGGCGCGGCGGTTAGCCGACAGTAGACGAGTGATCCAGTTCACCCGGCGATTCTCCTCAGTGTCAGCGTGTCTGTCAGCGCGCCACTCTGGTTCCGTTCCGCTACGCGATACGTGTGGCAGGGCTAGGGCGTTGGCGTCATGTGCGCTCGCCGCGCGCGTCCGCTAGCTCGGCGGTGTGGCGCCGGGCCAGTGCTCTCGCGCGCGACCAGGGTGACGGGCAGAAGCAGCGGATGCTCTGGCATAACGCCGCCAATGACCATATCGAGCAGCATCTGTGTCGCCCGCGAACCCATCGCGCGGTGTGGAACCTGCATCGTGGTCAGGCCAGGCATCATGTGGGTGGCATGGAACAGATCGTTGAAGCCGATGATCGAGATGTCCTGTGGCACGCGCAGCCCCGCCGCCAGCACGGCGTGCATCGCGCCCAGCGCCGCCAGGTCGTTGACCGCGAAGACGGCGGTCGGGATCTCGCTGAGGTTGAGCAGTGTTTGCATCGCCTCGTAGCCGCCGGTCTCGCGGAACGACCCCCGCACGAGCAGCGCGTCCTGATCGGGATAGTGATCGACGCCGTGCTTGCGCAGGGTGTCGCGGTACGCCTGCTGGCGCAGGTAGCCAGTCGAGGCGTCGTCGGCGCCAGCGATGTGGGCGATGCGCTGGTGTCCGAGCGCGAGCAGGTGCTCGACCGCCGCCGCCGCGCCGCCGTAGTCATCCGGCACAACGCAGTTCGGCGTGATGGGGTCTGTATGGCGGTTCACCATGACGAACGGCGTGCGCTCAGCGGCGAGCTGTTCGATGGCGGGGTCATGCAGGCGAGCGGTCGCCAGCATCAGGCCATCTACCTGGCGGTCCCGCAGCATGGCGAGGCTGTGGGCTTCGCGCGCGGGCAGATCATCGGTGTTGGCGAGGATGATGCTATAGTCGCGCTCGGCGGCGGCGTCTTCCATGCCGCGCAGGACACTGGCGAAGAACGGGTTGGCGATGTCGGGGATCAGCGCGCCGAAGACCGCCGTGCGCTTGGTGCGCAGCGAGCGCGCGACACTGTTGGGCCGATAGTCATGCTCGTGGGCCAGCGCCAGGATGCGCTCGCGTAGCTCCGCGCTCACCCGCTGGCGAGGGTCGGCGTGCAAGACGCGCGCGACCGTCGAGGGGTGCGCCCCCGCGAGCTGGCTGAGTTGCTTCAGGGTGATGGACATACTCGGCGCCATTCTCAGGCGCGGCGTCAGGCGCCACACCAACGGATGAACAATCGATTGCCTACACTGTAACATGCGCTCAGGTGCGTGTCAATCAGTAGGTACAACGGCGCAGGGGC
>DASVWQ010000483.1:0-4492 GCA_036393135.1 Ktedonobacterales bacterium | reverse complement strand
TTCTGGGCGCGGGTGGCCGCCTCGGAGATGTATTGCGGCGATGACGCGCTGACCCAGGCGATGATCGCGCGCATCGTGGCGGGCAAGCGCGACGGCGACACCTGCGGCGGCGTCTTCGAGGTGGTGGCGATGGGCGTGCCGGTCGGGCTGGGCAGCTACAGCCAGTGGGACCGCCGCCTCAGCGCGCGCATCGCCCAGGCCCTCATGAGCATCCCCTCGGCGAAGGGCGTCGAGATCGGCGGCGGCTTCGGGCTGGCAGCGCTACCTGGCTCGCAGGTTCACGATGTCGTGCGCTACGATCCCGCCGCTGCTGGACAAGGCTGGTATCATGTGACCAACCATGCGGGCGGTGTCGAGGGCGGCATCAGCAACGGCGAGCCAATCATCGCGCGGGTGGCCGTTAAGCCGATCCCCTCGCTGGCGCATCCGCTGCCTGCCGCCGATGTGCGCACGGGCGAGAATGTGGACGTGACGCGCTATGAGCGCAGCGACGTGTGCGTGGTTCCGGCGGCGGGCGTGGTGGGCGAGGCGATGCTGGCTATCGCGCTGGCCGACGCCTGGCTGGAGAAGTTCGGCGGCGACAGTCTGAGCGAGACGCGGCGCAATGTCGCGGGCTACCTGGCGACCCTCCGCCGCGAGCCAGCGGACGCGGGCGGCGCTGATGGGTCTTCGGACGGGGAGTAATGGCGGCGAGCATGAATATGGGAGCGCTTCTGGCAGGCTCGGCTATCGTCACGACCTGGATCACCCCGGCGGCGATCATCATTGCCGCGACGTTTGTTGGCTGGGTGGTCGAGCGTCTCGCCGTCCACTGGATCAAAGACCTCTCGCGGCGGATGGCGGGGCGGCGTGAGAGCCGCATCGCGCGGACGGTACGCGGCCACATCACACTGTGGGGTTTCCTGCTGGGCGTGGGGCTGGCCTTCGAGAACCTGACCACCCTTGCCGCGCGCACGCGCCCCGGCCAGAGTGGCCCCTCGCCGCTGATCTTTTCCGCCGCCAATCTGGAATGGGCGCACAAGGGGCTGCTGGCTATCTTTGTCGTCTCGCTGACGCTGATGCTGATGCAGGTGGTCGTCGCGGTCATCGTCGCCTCCGCGCAAACCACCGCGCGTCCCGTCGTTTCGCTCGTCACCAACGTCTCACGGCTGGCCGTGCTCCTGATTGGCTTCCTGTTGATCCTCTCGGTCTTCGGCATCAACCTCACTCCCTTGCTGGCCACCCTCGGCGTCGCGGGCCTGGCGGCCTCACTGGCGCTCCAGGCGACGTTGACCGATCTCGTGTCGGGGATGATCCTGCTGGCTTCGCGCCAGATCGCCATCGGCGACTACGTGAAGCTCAACACGGGCGAGGAGGGCTATGTCAGCGACATCACCTGGCGCACGACCACCATTCGCCAGCTCAGCAACAACCTCATCATCGTGCCGAACTCCAAAGTCACCTCGACCAGCGTGACCAACTTCCACGCCGTCTCACAGACCACCAGCGTCTCGGTGGATGTCAGCGTGAGCTATGGCGCCGACCTGGAGCAGGTGGAACGGGTGACGCTGGAGGTGGCGCAGGATGTCATGCGGACTGTCCAGAGCGGTGTGCCAGACTACGCGCCCAGCGTTCGCTTCAATACGCTGGGCGACTACAGCATCCACTTCTCGGTGACGATGCAGGCGCAAGAGGTGACGGGCCAGTACCTCATCAAGCACGAGTTCATCAAGCGGCTGCGGGCGCGCTACCGCGAGGAGGGTATCGCCGTGCCGTATCCCACGCAGTTGGTGCGACTGACCGAGGTGGGCGCTACGGGCGGGGCGGGAGACGCGGCTCAGGCCAGCGCGAACTCCAGTGAGGCCTCGTCGCGGTAGAGTAGCAGGTAGTCCCACAGTGCGTTGGCGGCGGCGGAGAGGCGGCGGCCAGCGCGGCGCGCGATGCTCCAGTCGCGGCGGATCGGGAAGCCCTCGACGTTGAGCGTGACCAGGCGCTTGGCCAGCAGCTCCAGCTCGATGGCGTGCAGCGGGATGATGGCGATGCCGAGGTCGGCGGCCACCGCCTGCTTGATCGCGCCGCTGCTGCGTAGCTCCATCCCCAGGCGCATGTCGAGCTGGCCCTTGGCGAACATGCGCTCGATGTCGGTGCGGGTGCCAGAGCCTTGCTCGCGCAGTAGCAGCGTCTCGTTGGCCAGGTCGGCGATGGCGATGCGCTTGCGCTGGGCCAGCGGATGGCGCGGCGAGGCGATGACGACCAGCTCATTGGGCAGGAATGGCTCGACCTGGAGGTCGTGGGCGTCCTCGATCAGCCCCATCACCGCGACATCCACCTCATCGCGCAGCAGACGGTCGGCCACGGTGAAGCGGTTCACCACGTCCAGCGTCAGGCGGACGCCGGGATTCTGGCGATGGAAGCCACCCAGGGCGCGCGGCACGATGTAGATGCCGGCGGTGGTGCTGGCCGCCACCCGCACGATGCCGCGCCGCGCGTTGCCCAGCTCCTCCAGCGCCTGCTGCGACTCATCCACCAGTGAGAGGATGCGGTCGGCGTATTCGAGCAGCGCCGTCCCGGCCTCGGTCAGGCGCATCTGGCGTCCGGAGCGCTCGAAGAGCGGCATGCCGATGCTCTGCTCCAGCGCGCGCACCTGAAGCGAGACGCCGGGCTGGCTGAGGTAGAGGAGTTGCGCCGCGCGTGAGTAGCTGCGCTGTTGAGCGACGACGCGGAACGTGCGCAACTGTTGCAGATTCATAACTACGCCTTATGCTAGCGATAACGAATCTCTACGTTGATTATACTTGATTTGGGATATGCTGTCATCTGTATATGTTAGGTACATGGCGCGCTGGCCCATCGTCGCGTCCGCGCGCTACCACGACGACGTGCTGCGCCGCATCCGGCGCGAAGGAGACACCCGATGACGCACGACAGCACTGGCCAGAACGGCCAGAACGGCCACGTTCACCCGGTGAATCAGACCCCTGAGCAGTCCCAGCGCGCCGCTGATCTGACGCGCGCCTGGCAAGAAGACGCCCGCTGGCAGGGCATCACTCGTCCCTATAGCGCGGAAGATGTGCTGCGCCTGCGCGGCTCGGTGGTGATCGAGCATACGCTGGCGCGACTGGGTGCGACCCGCCTCTGGGACCTCCTCCACTCGGAGGCGTATGTCCCAGCGCTGGGCGCGCTGACCGGTAATCAGGCGGTGCAGCAGGTCAAGGCTGGCCTGCAGGCGATCTACCTGAGCGGCTGGCAGGTGGCGGCGGACGCTAACCTCGCCGGTCAGATGTACCCCGATCAGAGCCTCTATCCGGCGAATAGCGTGCCGGCGGTGGTCAAGCGCATCAACCAGGCGTTGCAGCGCGCCGACCAGATCGACCATTCCGAGGGGCGCAGCGGGACGCACTGGTTCGCGCCAATCGTGGCCGACGCCGAGGCGGGCTTTGGCGGGCCGCTGAATGTCTTTGAGCTGATGAAAGCGATGATCGAGGCGGGCGCCGCGGGTGTCCACTTCGAGGATCAGTTGGCCTCTGAGAAGAAGTGCGGCCACATGGGTGGCAAGGTGCTCACGCCGACCTCGACCGCCATTCGTCATCTCGTCGCGGCGCGGCTGGCCGCCGATGTCTCCGATGTGCCGACGCTGCTGGTGGCGCGCACCGACGCCCACGCCGCCAACCTCATCACCAGCGACGTGGACGAGCGCGACCACCTCTTCCTGACGGGCGAGCGGACAGTCGAGGGCTTCTACCGCGTCACGCCGGGCCTCGATCAGGCCATCGCGCGCGGGCTGGCCTACGCGCCCTACGCCGATCTGGTCTGGTGCGAGACCTCCGAGCCGAATATCGAGGAGGCCGAGCGCTTCGCTCAGGCGATTCACGAAAAGTTCCCCGGCAAGCTGCTGGCCTACAACTGCTCGCCCTCCTTCAACTGGAAGAAGAAGCTGGACGAGGCGACCATCGGGCACTTCCAGCAGCGGCTGGGCGAGCTGGGCTACAAGTTCCAGTTCGTGACACTGGCGGGCTTCCACGCCCTCAACTACAGCATGTTCGACCTGGCCTATGGCTATCGCGAGCGTGGCATGGCCGCCTACTCCGAGTTCCAGCAGCAGGAGTACGCCGACGAGGCGCGCGGCTACACGGCGACCCGCCACCAGCGCGAGGTTGGCACGGGCTACTTCGACGAGGTGGCGCAGGTCATCTCGGGCGGCGAGTCCTCGACCACGGCGCTGGCTGGCTCGACCGAGAAAGCACAGTTCCATTAGGCCCACGGCGCGGGGCTAGCCGCCCGCTTGCGAGCGCCCATCCGCGCGTTATTGCCTTCGCGCGCGGGTGGGCGCTTATCGTATGCTGTGGGCGGAAACCTCACCCCCTAACCCCCTTTCCCGCGAGGAGCGGGGGAATCAGAGCGCGCTCCCTCCTCCTTGTGGGTGAGAGGTCGAGGGGTGAGGGCTGGCGCCGGGCAGAACACCATCGAGCGAGGCCGGAGGAAGCGCAATGACCACGTCAGACACATTCCAGAC
>DASVWQ010000482.1:0-8756 GCA_036393135.1 Ktedonobacterales bacterium | reverse complement strand
GCGCGAGATCGAGATGCTCCGCGCGCTGAAGCATCCACACATCCTGCCCATCATCGCAGACGGCGTGGATGGCGGGACCAGCTCCCTCTACATGATCCTGCCCTATCTGCCCGGCGGCTCGCTCAGCAAGCGCCTCACCAGCGGCGCCCCGCGTATGACGCTGGCCGAGGTCGAGCGGCTGCTGGGGCAGATCGCCAGTGCGATGGACTACGCCTATACCCATACCCCGAATGAGCGCATCCTGCACCGCGATATCAAGCCGGATAACATCCTGCTGGACGACAAGGGGCAAGCCTATCTCGCGGACTTCAGCATCGCCCGGCTGATGGATGAGTCGCGGTCACACCTGACCCACACTGGCGCGAACCCTGGCACCTACGCCTACATGTCGCCCGAGGCGCGCCTGGGCGAGGCGGATCTGAGCCTGGCGTCAGACATCTACAGCCTGGGTCTGGTCGCCTATGAGATGGTGACGGGCCAGCGACGCCCCGCCACAGGCGAACCGCCCTCGCCGCGCACGCTGAACCGCGACCTGCCCGTACCCGCCGCCGAGGTCATCCTCAGGGCGCTCCGGCGCGACCCCGCCGAGCGCTTCGCCACCGCGACCGCGTTCGCCCAGGCGTTCAGCCGTGGCCTGCGGGGCGAGTGGCCCACCGGCATGGCGCCGACCGTCGCGGGCGGATGGCCATCGCCCACCCCGTCAGCGGCGGACGCGCAGACCGTTCCTGATGGTGGCAACCTCGCCCAGCCCGTGCGCAGCGTGCGCTCGCGCAGCCTCGTCGCGCTGCTCGGTGGCGCGGTGGCGCTGCTGGCGATAGGCGGGCTGGTCGGAGTGAGCATCCTCAGCCACAGCGTATTCTTCGCCGCGCCGCAGCCCGGCGGAGGAAGCGGCGCCAGCGTGGCGAAGGCGCTGGCGTCGCCGACCCATACGGCTACGAAGCCGCGCGCCACGCCGACAACCCATCACAGCAACGGCCACCCCAGCGGCGGTACGACCACGATCTACGTGAGCGGTGGTGGTGGCGGCGGCGGCGCCGCCGCGACCGATACACCGACTCCCAGGCCTACGGCGACTGCTACCCCGTCGCCCACGCCAACCTACACGCCGGTCCCGCCGCCGCCGCCAACCTACACGCCGGTCCCACCGCCGCCATCGCCATCGATACAGATTGGCTGGAGTACGACTCACCCACAGTGGATCTGGATGACGCTCAGCAACTTCTCGACGGGCGCGTACCAGTACACCTGCCACTTTTCCGGCGGCGCCCTGGGACCGTATTCCTTTACCGTGTATTACCAGCCGGAGACGTGGGACAACGGCCAAACCTGTCAGACGGGGATAGCGAATAACCATTTGTACGTCACCATCGGTTCGGTGACCTCCAATACCATCGTTTACCCATAGTGGCGCAAGCGTCCGTTCATAGTGAGGGGAGAGCGACGTGAGTTCAGGAACATTCGGGCCAGAGAGTCAGCTTGGCCACGTTATCGGCGGCTATCAGCTCGAGGCGGTGGTCGGGAAGGGCGGCACGGGCATTGTCTTTCGCGGCAAGCGGGTCGATGGCAGCGCGGCCGCCGTCGAGCGGACAGCCGCCTACGCGATTGAGCTGCCCCCGGTCGCGGCCGTCAAGTTGCTCGTCATTCCCTGGCAAGCCAGCGCGGAGGAGCGCGCCGAACAAACCAAGCGCTTCGAGCATGAGATCAGAATTCTTGGCGCGCTCCAGCATCCGCACATCCTCCCCATCATCGCCCACGGCCTGGATGAGGGAACCGGCTCTCCGTACATGATCCTGCCCTACCTGCCCGATGGGTCGCTCACCCAGAAGCTGAAAGCGCAGTCTCTGACGCTCGACGAGGCCGCGCGGCTGCTGACGCAGGTCGCCAGCGCAATCGACTACGCCAGCGACAAGGGCGTCCTGCACCGCGACATCAAGCCCGACAACATCCTGCTGGATGACGCGGGGCAGGCCTACCTGGCGGACTTCAGCATCGCGAAGATGCAGGAGGAGTTCACCGCGCGGGTCACGCAGTCGGGCATGTTTGTTGGCACGCTGGCCTACGTCGCGCCGGAGGTGCGGCTCAAACCCAAGGAAGCCAACCTGCGGTCGGACATCTACAGCCTGGGCGTGACCGTCTACGAGATGCTGGTCGGGATGCGGCGCGACTCCGAGGCCGACCCTGCGGCGCTGCGCGCGCTACGCCCCGACCTGCCGATGCCCGCCGCACAGGTGATTGCCAAGGCGCTCAGCGCGACGACTACCAACCGCTTCGCCACCGCGACGGAGTTTGCCGAGGCGTTCAGCCTGGGGCTGCAAGGCTTCTGGCCCGCTGGCGTGGAGCTGCAGCCGGTCGTCGCGGATGGTGGCCTGCCGCCCGGTGACAAAACGTCCGCTGAACAAACGGCGGCTGATGTTGGCCCTTCTGGCCCACCCGTCCTCCGTGAGCGCCCCCGCCCCTCGCGCGGCCTGATCGCGGCGCTCGGCGCGCTCGCCGCTGTGCTGCTGGTGGCGTGCATTCTCGGCCTCAGCTTCCTCGGCCACGGTCCCTTCGTTGGCCTCGGCGCGCTCGGCGCCGCCAGCGCGACTGGCAAGCCCAAAGTCAACGTCGTTCCCACCGCGACCGCGAAGAAGCGGGCCGCCACCGCTACGCCAACTCATCACAGCGGCGGCAGCAGCCACACCGGCGGCGGCACAACCACGATCATCATAGGTGGTGGCCCCAGCGCGACCGCGACTCATACGCCGACGCCCAGGCCGACGGCGACCTTCACGCCAACGCCGACGCCTTTGATACCCACCGTCACCCCAACGAACACGCCAGTGGTGCGCTCCATCCAGATCGGCTGGAGCACCCAATATCAAAGCTGGATATGGATGACGGTCAACAACTTTAGCGCTGGCTATTACACGTACTACTGCACGTTCAGCACGCCGCCTCAGAGTACAGGTTTCTCCATCCACATCACGAGTTCGCCCGAGCATTGGGACGCCAAGAACACCTGCTACGATACGCAACATGGCGATCATGTGTGGGTTGTCATCAACGGGGTAGCGTCCAACCAACTGACCGTGCCGTAACCGGAAGCCCCGGTGCTCGGCTGGGGCCGCGCGGAACAGAGCGCATTCGCGCGGCGCAGATATCAATCTGCCCGTGTGGTGGGACAATGCGTGACTGTCGATTGATGGCTCATACTTGTGTTTTCGGCGCTGGGATGGTAGCATGCCATTCCAGACGGATGCAGCCTGTCTGCATATCGTGAAGACGAGATGATCGTACATCCAGTGGAGATGGAGGGCTCGGCGACTATGCAAGAAATTTCATTTAATTTGCCATTGATCCTGGAGATCGAAGGCGCGTGCCGGGGGAGCAGCGAAACCCTGGATACCGAGGCCAAACACCTGAATACGCAACTGGGAAAACTTGAAGAGGCGATCCGCGGCGTCCCCAATCTCGCAATGGCCGAGAAATTCGAGGAGGTGCAGCAATTGCTCACCCGCCTCAGCACATCGATGGAAGAAGCGCAGACGTACCTGACGCGGGTCAGGATGCAAGCTGAGGATTTTGCCGAAAAACTCCAGCAGCTCGGCGGCTAACCAGGACAGCCACAGCGCTGGCGAAGCGGAGAACACTCCTCTTCCAGCCAGTGACACGCAGAGAGGCGGTTCGCTCATGTGATCGGTGAGCGAACCGCCTCTCGCTGCTTACGATGCTATAACACATCCGCCTGGGATGTTGGCGCTCGTTGCGGCCCCTCACCCCAACCCCTCTCCCAGCGGGCGAGGGGCTTTCTGCTTCCCCTCGCCCGCTGGGAGAGGGGCCAGGGGTGAGGGTTTGACGCCACGACAACGCCCGCAGCGGACGTGTTATCACCCCACGCGCCAGCGCGTCAGGTCCAGCAACTCCCCGATGCCCTTGATGGTCTCAGCCGCGTTGTTCGCCGAGACGGGCGCCGCGATCTGAATCTGGTCGAGATTCGTGCGCGTCTGGATGAACCCGCGCCCGGGCGCTGGGTCCAGCATGATCGGCAGGCGGGTCAGGCCAAGCTGGGTCGCCATCGCCCCCGGATTGGCCATCTGCAGGATGATCCTGTTGGTCATCGCGTTCATCAGGTAGCCCGGCACGGAGTCGGAAGACCCCGCCTTCGTCGTCGAGAGCGCCAGGTAAGCCTCGCGCTGGCGGTTGCGCGCCACCTTCTGCGTGATTCCCTGGAGGCTCTCGCGGCCCTTCATGGACAGACGCTGCGCCACCTCATCGAAGCTATCCACCAGCAGCAGGAATGGCGGGCGGTCCGGTCCCGCATCCCGCGCCAGCGCCGCTTCCAGCCGCTTGCGCCACGCCTCGAACTCGGCCTCGTCGCTCCCATCGATGATATTCATGGCGCCCGGCTCCAGCGCGTCGCGCGCGTGCCACATCGTCCTGAATTCATCGAATGCCCGGCTGGGGTCGATGACGTACCAGCGCAAGGCGTCTGGCGCATACTGCGTGGCGAAGAACAGCAGCAGCGTCTGGAGCGTGGTCGTCTTGCCCGCGTTCATCTCCCCCATCACCAGCAGCGGGCCACCGTACATCGGCCCCTGATGCCCCAGCAGGTCCACCGGGAACCAGCCCTGCGAGCGCGTCTTCGGGCGGTCGAACTTGCCAATCGGCGCGATCATCCGATTCGAATCGCGGACCGGACCGTGCGCTGGCAGGTCCACACCGAATCCCCAGGCGTCGCTCACATTCGCGGCGCCGCCATGCAGATACAGCACCAGTGGCGCGTCATCCCCCGGCGTAGGCAGCGGCTCTGGCCAGCGGTTCGGGGACCGCTGGCGCAACTTCGCCATGCGCGCCACGATCCGCTGATCGACCGTCTGTGACTCGCTCGGATCGAGCGGCGCCTGCTGTCCCGTCGGCGTCCGATCATCCAGTGGCTTCGACACCAGCGCCGCCTGAAACTCCTGGAGCTGATAGTCCCCGCGCAGCAGGTAGCCACGGCCTGGAATGGCCGAGGGCAACTGCGCCGCGTCTGGCCGTCCGATGATTTCCTTGCTGTCCTCATCCGAATTGGTGCGCAGCGCGATGCGGTACTGCACATAGCCGCGCAGCTTGCTGAAAGCGTTCTCTGGTCGCTGCGAAGCGAAGAGCAGGTGGACATCGAGCTGGCGCCCCAGTCGCAGCAGCTTCAGCATCTGCGCCATCACCTGCTCGCCATTGGCGGCGTTCTCACCATTCGGCGAAACCATCTCGGCGAACTCATCGATCACCACGAAGAGGCGCGACATCGGCGCGTTATTCCGCCGCTGCTCCTGCCGCGTGTTGATCTCGGATTCCAGCATCTTCAGGAAGCGTGACGCCTGCCCCGGTTGCAGATTCGTCAGGAAGGCCAGGGTATGTGGCAGGTCCTTGTAGGCGTCCAGCCCCAGGCCGCCCTTATAGTCCACCAGCACGAAGTTCACCCGCTCAGGCGGGTAGAGGATCGCCATGCCAGCGATGATCGAGCGTAACAGTTCGCTCTTGCCCGATCCCGTCTTGCCGATGAGCAGCCCGTGCGGGCCATCTTTCAGGAAGTCCAGCGCCAGTGGCTCGGTCGCGGTGGTGCTGCCGATGGGGACCGCGAATGTCGCCTTGCCGCCTGGAGCGTCCAGCCGCGCCGCGCTCCGTCGCCACACTTCCTCGATCTCATACTTATCGGGGTCGAGCGCCCGCTGGTCGAACAGCGTCAGCAGGTTGACACTGGTGGGCAGCTCGCGCTCGCCGTCGCGCTGTGGCTGGTAGCGCGAGGTCTGATGTGTCACCTGCTCGCAGTCGCGCTCAGAGAGCGTATCCAGACTCTCGCAGGCGGTCACCTGCGGCGTGTCTGGCTGGAGCACGCGGGTCTCCCCCTGGATCGCGTCGATCACGAAGGAGCACTGGGCGGGCGCCATATCGACCGTGTGGTGTGTCGAGACCGTCGTCACGCCGAGCGCCGCGCCGCGCCGCAACGCCAGCGCCACCGGGGCCAGCCCCAGCAGGTCGGTCCCCTGTTTCCCATTGTAGGGCAGCAGTGAATCCACGACGATCACCAGGTGCGGCAGGGGCGCGTCGTTCTGCCCACTCTGCCCATGCCGCTCGATGACCATCTGCTCGCGCCGGGTGAGCGCCGCCTGCAAGCGCTCGAGCTGCTCCTCGCTGCCCGGCGCGCCATACGCGATCAGCGCGGAGGTCTCGCGCTGGACACGGGCGTCCAGTGGCCTGACCCAGTTCCACTCCGCCGCGCGCTCATGCGGAGAGATCACGGTAATCTGCGCCTCATACGGCGAGTGCAACAGCGCGACCTGCGCCAGCAACGCCCGCACAATCGGGTTCGCCATCTCTTGCCTGGTGGGGTGCGCGATAACCGCAACACTCCCATGCGAGCGCAGCGGCACGAGCGCCGGCACGCTGGTGAGTGTCTGCGCGTCGCTCACCAGCCTCGTCGCCCGCTCCTGCTGCCGGGCGAACCCCGCGCTGCTATCGGGCAGGCGCACCGCCGCGCCCTGCTCGGAGAGCCGCACCTGCGTCCGGGGTTGCGCCCGGCCAAGGCCGACCCGCACGGTCAGAAAATCGGGATCGATCGGCCGACGCTGCCAGAGGGTTCCGGGATGCGCCCGCGCCTGCTCGATGCGACTCTCGCGCACATCGCGCGGCAGCGAATAGCCTGCGGGGACTGGCGAGGGACCCGCCACCAGCGGGAGGTCGTTCGCCCGCCGCGCCTCGGCCTCCTCGCGCAGCGCCCGCCGCACGAAACCCTCTTTCGCGCCGGATCCGTCCATCCGGTCCAGCTCGTCGGTGTACTTCGTGAGCAATCGTCCGTTGCGGCTACGCGACCGCATGAACTGCCCAACGGCGACCATGCCAGAGACGAGCGCCGTCACGCCGCTGACCGCCAGCATGCCGATGCCCAGCCCACCCATCCCACCAGTGCTGCCCCGGAGGAAGAGCGTGGCCACGCCGATCCCCAGCACGCTGGCCCCGGTTACGAAGAGGCTGGAGAGTTGCGGAGAAGCTTCCGGCTTGACGTAGGGCACGATGATCGGCTCGTCCGGGATAATCGGCCAGAGACGCGGCGCGCGATGATGTAGCTCGCGCGCGTCGGCGGGGTGGGACGGCTGCACAGGTCTCTCCTCCAGAAACGGGCAGGCGCCAGAAGGTGGCGCGCCTGCCTGATGTGTCACGCATACTCTACACTACAACTGCAAACAGATTACCTCAAGCCATACTGCAAGCGGCGCCGAGCGCGCTCGCCGGAAAGTGTCCTCCGCTTCGCGCCTCCGCCTCCACCCGCGCTCTGGCATCTGATATACTGCGCTCACTATGACATACCAGGCGAACCACCAGCGTAAAGGGACAGCGACATGTTCTATGGCCGCGACGCGGCGAGTGACCAGTCGGCGCCACCGGGCGCCCGGCGTCTGCCGATCTATCTCCTCATCGACTGCTCAGGTGGGATGGTCCACGACATGCCGATGGTGCGCGCCGCCGCCAACACGGTACTCGAAGTCCTCAACGCCGACCCTCGCGGCCCGCGGACGGCCTGGGTTAGCCTCATCATTTTCAACGACTACCCGACCCCCAGCCTCTTGACTCCACTCACCAGAGTTCAGTTTCCCGAACTGGCGCCGCTAGGCAAGACACAACTGGGTCGGGCGCTCCGCACGCTAAATGAGGCGCTGGACAGCGACCTCGCCGCTCCGCCGCCGCTGGAGGGCGGAGAGTCCAGCGCGGGGTTCTACCGGCCAATCGTCTTCCTGATCTCGGATGGGGACCCTTCACCACTCAACCCCGCAAAGCCCGATCAGGTAGACTGGAAGCCGCAGGCCGACATCCTGCGCGCGCGTGGCGAGCGTGGTCCGCTACACATCGTCGCCCTCGCCATCGCTAGCCCCTCCAGGAACGATGCGGTTCTGGAGGCCATCGCGGATCACATCATCACGGTCACGCCAAACCTGCGCACGGTGGGAGATGAGATTCGCAAGTATATCGACTGGAAAATCGGCCTGGAGTAACACCGACCCTGATGCGGCGGGCGCCACAGGCATGTAGCCCCACTGGAAAATGCTTGCGCAAACAGCCGCCGTTAGGGTATCATGATTGCCAGGTTGCGCGGCGCGTGGGACGAGGGGCGGAGTTTGTGCGCCTGGGCGTATGTGGTCGCGGAGCGGAGGGGTACGACTGATGTCATTTTTGACGCTCGATACTGACGCAATGGACACCGCCGTCAACTCGCTCTATACCCTATACCGTGATGTCGAGCACGACCGCGACGAGCACAGCAGGCGCTCCCGCCACACCCAGGACTCGCTAGACAGCCTGTGTGGTCACAACTTCTCAGGGCTGGAGAACTGGCGTATCGAGCAGATCTGGAATGATCTCCCCTTTGGCGCGCTCGCGTGGGAGTTCCAGCAAGCGGGAGGCGCCATTGACGCCGCCACGCAGACCGCGCGGCAAGTGTTCGATAACCTCATCCAGGCGCAGCAGGGGCTGCTCGAAGGCCCGCTGCACGATCTCTGCGACCCCGCGCTAGGGATGTTCGGGCCGATAGCAGGCCCATTGAGTGAGCTTGGCGGGTGGCTCAGCTTCTACAACATCTGGCGCATCATCGAGAATCCCAGAGGGATCTTCGACCTGCTCGACGCGGCCGAGCGCGCGTACCAAGCGGAACTTGACGAGATCGAGCGGGTTCGCGCGGCGCTCCAGAATCTGAAGCAACGCGCGCTACTTTTCATCCAGGAACTGGAACAGCCACTGGAAGTGAT
>DASVWQ010000481.1:0-6914 GCA_036393135.1 Ktedonobacterales bacterium | reverse complement strand
GCAGGCGTCAGCGGGCGGGCGAGGCTGCGCTCGCGTGCGCGAGTCTCGTAGGGCGGGCGCTCATCCTGATAGTCGTTCCCATCGCCATACTCATCGTATTGGTCATGGGCGCTGGCATAGCTGGCCCCGGCATAGTGGCGCGGGGCGCTGGCGTAGGGGCCGGGCGCGGCGGCGGTGGGCAGGTCGTCGGGGTCGGCCTCGGCGTAGGCTTCGTCGTACTCGGCGTACTCGTCCCAGTCGCGGCGGGGCGCAGGGCGCTCGGCCTTCCAGCGCGGCATGCTGGGACGGGTGAAGCGGTGAGGGGTCTCGATCTCGCCGGAGCGGGCGGCATCAGGCGCGCGTCGGCGGGGCGCGGAGCCAGAGCGTCCCGGATCGTTGGCCGGAAGGGGCATGCGCGGCAGGCTATCGAGCAGGGTTCCGCGCTGGTCGCCACGGGCGTTCCGGCGCTGTCGCTCGTTCGGCTTGTCGGACATCCCGTCGGCTCCTTGTCTGAGCGCCGCGTCGCGCGTGCGCCGTCCCTCCTGCGCGATGCGCGCGGCTCTCCCCCTCGACATGCTTGCGAAACGATGATATGCGCGGTCGCGCTCAACCGTCAAGATTCCGGGCGCTTTGTCCTGGTTCAATCACTCGCAGCGCGCGTTTCGTCAAGCCGTGTATCAAGAAAATAGTGTGCTTATGCGCGTTGTGTGCTACAATGCTCAAGAAAACCACGGATTCAGGTACCAACGAGGTGACGTGATGATGGCAGAACAGCACGGTTCCCGTGGCTCCATCGGGGGAACGTTGGCGCGCAACATCCGCGACCGGCGTGAGCAGATCGGGCTGACACAGCTTCAACTCGCGGAGCGCGCGGGGTTCAGCGCGCCACAGATTGTCTCATCGATCGAGCGAGGTGAGCGCGATGTGAAGGCGGTTGAGTTGGCCGCCATCGCGCAGGCGTTGCGCTGTGACCTGCTGGACCTCTTCGCCGAGGAGCGCGAGGAGTCGCCGCAACCCGCTGTGGTCGCCTGGCGCGAGCATCCTGGCGAGGGCGCCGACGAGCAGGCGGCGAGGTTCATCCAACTCTGCGAGTGGTATGCCCTCGCGGAAGAATGGGCCGACGCAGAGAATCCGTGCGAGTTACCCGAGGTGTGGTCACCAGGCCGATTCCCCAGGCTCGACTGGGCGCGGGCCGTCGCAGAGGATGTGCGCGGCGATTTAGGGCTGGGTTCCTTGCCAGCGGCATCACTGTATCAGACTCTTGAAGAGCGGTGCGTCAAGATCTTTCACTTCGCTGACCTGCGTGGCTCAGCAGCCTGCGCATGGGGCGATTTTGGCGCAGGCATTGCTCTCAACGCCTCTGATGTGCCATGGCGCCGCAATTTCAGTCTTGCTCACGAACTGTTTCACCTTATCACCTGGGAAACGCTAGGTCCCGACCAGGGCGATCCTGGCGGCGCGTGGTCGGAGCATGTGGAGCGGCTCGCAAATGCCTTTGCCTCATCTCTGCTGCTACCAGAGTCGGCGTTGCTCGAACGACTGGCGGCGCATCGAACTACGCAGGGAATAAGCTGGCGCGGGCTGGTCGAGGTCGCGCGCGCGTTCGCGGTGTCGTCTGAGGCGCTTCTGTGGCGGCTGGTCACGTTGAATCAGATCACAGACAGGCAGGCGCGGCGCCTGCTTAATGACCCTGAATTCCTCCTGCTTGATCGCGCTTCACTGGCGCCAGTTCGTCGGCCTGAACTCATGCCCGATCGCTATCTGCGCCTGCTCGAAGTCGCGTATCTGCGCGGCGATGTCTCGGCTGGTCGCATTGCGGAAATGACGGGTCAGTCATTGGCGGATGTCCATTACAAGCTGGCTCAGTTGGAGGAGGATGAGGGTGCTTCCAGGCAGCTTGTACGTCTTGCTTGACGCGAACATTATCATCGAGGCTCACATGCAAGGCGTGTGGGCCTCTCTCATACAGCGCGCCACCATCGTTATTCCCTCCATCGTGTTGCGAGAAGCGCAGGGCTATCATGATCTCGCCACGGGCGAGTACGTCCCCATTCACCTTGAAGAAGCGCTGGCGACTGGCCTCATCCGTGAGATAGCGGCGAGCGTGGAGCAGTTGGCGGAGCTGCGGACACGCTTCGACTCAATCTTTGTCCAGCGCATGGATCCTGGCGAATCAGAGGCGCTGGCTCTCCTGCTCGCTGGCGCTCTGCCAGGCGCCCGCTTCTGCACTGCCGATGGCCCGGCCATTCGTGCGCTGAGCCTCTTGCAGATGGCAGACATGGGCGTTTCCTTTGAGGCGCTGTTGCATGACGTTGGATTGCAGCATCGACTCCGCAACCATTTCAGTGAGCGGTTCTTCCGTGAGATGCGGGAGCGCGGCGCACAGGAGTTCATCAGAGGCGAAGGCCTGCGCAGACCAGGCCCAGACACGCGCCCCAAGGCGCGCCGCCGTGGTCGGCCCAAGCGCAAACCCTGAGGACGATTGCCGTTCGCAGACCCTGTGTGCTCGTGACAAGGCCCATGAGTCGCAGTCAAAAGTACACAAGCCTGAATTGGCTATTGACGGGCCAGCGCGTTTCCGGTATAACGGAGGCACGCCGACGGTTGTGGGATTGCTCTACACGGTCTCATTCGCACCTCTCTACACCACAGCCGGCGGCTATTTTTGCGCCCTGTTGCGCCCGTGTACGCCTTGCCGCGCCCTCGCGCCCCAGCTCAGGAGTCCGCGCCATGTCCCGCTCGCTGGAGCGCGTTATCAGCTTGCCGCAGGCGGTCGCGCTGTATGTCGCCGCCGTGCTGGGCGCGGGGGTGCTGCTGCTACCGGGGCTGGCCGCCACCACCGCCGGGCCTGCCTCCATGCTGGCCTGGGCCTTCGATGCGCTGCTCGGCGCGCCGCTCGCGCTGACCTTCGCAGCGCTGGGAGCGCGCTATCCCGACGCGGGCGGTGTGGCCACCTTCGCCAGCCGCGCGTTTGGCGGCGGCGTGGGCGCGGCGGTCGGCTGGATGTACATCGTCGGCGCGGCCATCGGGCAGATCATCGTGCCGCTGATTGGCGCCTCGTATATCGCCGCGCCGCTCGGCCTCGACCGCAACGGCGCGTATCTCATCGCGGCGGGCATCCTCGCCATCCCTATCGCGGCGAACCTGCGCGGGCTACAGGTCAGCGGGCGCGTGGCGCTGGGGCTGAGCGCGCTGGTGGCCGGGCTGCTGCTGGCCGCCGCGCTCGTCTCGCTGCCGCGCCAGCGCCTTGCCGCGTGGACGCCCTTCGCGCCGCATGGCTGGGGCGCCGTGGGCCAGACGACGGTGCTGCTGCTCTTCGCATTCTCTGGCTGGGAGGTCGTCGCCTCGCTTGGCGCCGAGTTCAAGCATCCTCAGCGCGACATCCCACGCAGCGTCATGCTCAGCGTCGCGATCATCACCGTGCTGTACCTGGCCGTCGCCGCCGCCATCATCGGCGCGCGTGAGTACGGCTCGCCCGCGCGCGATAGCGTCTCCGTCGCGCTGCTGCTCAGCGGCGGGCTGGGGGTGGGCGCCGCGCTCGTCGCCGCCGTCATCGCCGTGATCGTCTGCGTCGGCACGATCAACGCCTTCATCGCGGGGGCCGCGCGACTGGCCTATGCTCTGGCCCGCGATGGCGCCGCGCCGGGTTGGCTGGCCACCCTCGACACGCGCGGCACGCCCCTCGCCGGGGTGCTGCTGATTGGTGGGTTCGCGGAGGTCGGGCTGCTGGTGAGCTGGCTGCTGCGGCTCGATGCGGGTTTCTTGCTCGCGCTGCCCAATACGCTCGTGCTGCTGACCTATATACTGGGGATGGCGGCGGGCGTGTGGCTGCTGCCCGGTCGGGCGCGCTGGCTGGCGCTGCTGAGCCTCGCGCTCTGCCTGGCGGCGCTGCCCTTTGCGGGCGTCTCACTCTGGCCCGCGCTGCTGATCGCTCTGATCGCGCTGGCCTATCGCTGGGCGCGCCGTCGGCTGGCCAGGAGCGCCGCCGCGCCCTGAATCCGCGCTCCGGCCCGCGCAGGAAGTTGAAGGAGGATGATCGCGATGCCGGATATCGCCTCGCCTGAGTTGGCGCATGGTCCGCTGACTGGCCTGCGCGTGCTTGACCTGACCCGCCTGCTCCCCGGCCCCTTCGCCGGGCAGATGCTGACGGAGTTGGGCGCCGAGACGCTGAAGATCGAGGAGCCGGGGCTGGGCGACGGCAGCCGCGTGATGCCGCCGCTGGTCAATGGCGTCGGGGCGGCCTTTCTGGCGCTGAACCGGGGCAAGCGCAGCGTGGCGCTCGACCTGAAGCGCCCCGCCGGACGTGAGGCGCTGCTGCGACTGGCCGAGCGCGCCGACATCCTGCTGGAGGGCTTCCGGCCAGGAACCATGGATCGGCTGGGGCTGGGCTACGAGACGCTGCTGGCGCGCAATCCGCGCCTCATCATCTGCGCCATCACTGGCTATGGCCAGAGCGGCCCCTACAGCCAGCGCGCCGGGCATGATCTGAACTATCTCGGCTATGCGGGCGTGCTGGGCAGTCTGGCCCGCCCTGGCGCGCCGCCGCCCGTCCCCGGCCCACAGCTCGCGGATGTGGCGGGCGGCTCGCTGCTGGCGGTGATCGGGACACTGGCGGCGCTGGTCGCGCGCGGCGTGACGGGGCGCGGGCAGGTGGTGGATGTGGCGATGCTCGATGGGTCGCTGGCGTTCGCGCCGCTGCTGGCGGGCGTGGCGCTCGTGACGGGAGCCGAGCCGCTGCCCGGCGCGGGCCCGCTGACAGGAGCGCTCCCCGGCTACAACATCTACGCCACGGCGGACGAGCGCTATGTGACGCTGGGCGCGCTGGAGCCAAAGTTCTGGGCGGAGTTCTGCCAGCGGGTCGGGCGCCCCGACCTGATCGCGCGCCAGTTCCCGCGCGACGCCGCCGAGCGCGACGCAGTGATCGCCGAGGTTGCTGCGCTTTTCCGCAGCCGCCCGCGCGCGGAGTGGCTGGCGCTGCTGGCCAATGCCGACGCCTGTGTCGGTCCGGTTAACACGCTGGCCGAGGCCTTCGCCGACCCACAGATCGTCGCGCGCCAGGTCATCGGGCGGGCGGAGGGTGGCGAGCCGATGTTGCGGAGCGTCCCGCTGCTCAGCGCGACGCCTGCCCGGCTGCTGGGCGGCGCGCCCGCGCTGGGCGCCGATACCGCCGCCGCGCTGGCCGAGGTTGGCTACTCCGCAGCGGAGATTGCCACGCTGCGCGATGAAGGCGTCATTGCGACGGGCGCGGCTGAGTAGATCAGTTCCCGTTCCACTTCAGGCTGATGGTGTAGGTGCGCCCCATCGAATCAGTCATCGTCACCGTGAAGGGGGCGTTGTTCTGGAGGTCGTTGCACGAGGCGCGCAGATAGAGCATGTCGGAGTGGAAGGTTTTGCCGTCGTAGGCCGCGATGCCAGACGAGTCTTTGGGTAGTCCGCTCTGGTACGAGCGCGTGGAGCCGGTGAGGTTCCACTGGAGGCTGGGGAGCGACGGCTGGATCGAGGTCCACCGCCAGGACACAGTTCTGGCGTCAGGATTCGTGATGGTGATGAAGACGTTATTCGAAGAGTTGTCGCTGGGTCGGCAATAGTTGTTGAAGCCGAAGGAATTGAAGTTGAGTGTGCTCGGCGCGACTGAGAGCTGCGCGGGCGGCAGAGGCGTGGCGGTGGGGCGCGGCGTGGCGGTGGGACGCGGCGTCACGGTAGGGGTGGGCAGCGATGTGGCCGTGGCGGTGGGCCTGTGCGCTGTGAGTGGCGGCGAGCCAACCGAGTTGGAGAACAGTCCCAGCGCGTTGGAGACCATCAGTCCGGCGATGACGAGCGCCGTCAGCGCGGCTAGCGTCACGCCGCCCAGCAACATGGCCGAGCGCGGCGCGATGCCCCGCTGCGCGATGCGTTGGCGTATGCCGAGCAGCCCCTCCGACAGCCCGCCGTACATCGCGCTGACGGTCCCACTAGCGATGCCGCTGATTCCGCCGATACCGCCGATGCCGCTGTGGCCGCCGCCTGACGGGACGCCATAGCGGTTGCGATCTGAAGCGTCATAGCCAGCGGTGGGGCGCTTGGTCGTCTCGCCCAGCGGAATCTGCGGCTGGCGGATCAGCGCTGAGGTGGCGTTGGCCAGGCTTGGCCCCATGCGCGGCCCCGATGTGCCTGCCTCGGCGCCGTCTGGAGCCACGTAGCGGGTCCAGCGCAGGGCGCCAGAGTTGATGGCTTGCGCTGTGGGCGTGTTGACGGCGGCGCGCAGGGCCAGCGCAAACGCCTTCATGTCCGGGTAGCGTTTCTGCGGGTCTTTTGCCATCGCTGTCAGGATAACGTTCTCGACATCGGGGCTGAGGTCATGGTTGTAGCGGGTCGGCGGGATGGGCTTGTCGCGTAGCACCGCCGTCGCCACCTCATAGGGGGTCGCGGCGTCGTGTGGGACGCGCGCCGTGAGCATCTCATAGAGCACGACACCCAGGGCGTAGAGGTCGGCCTGTTCGGTCGCGGGCAGATTGCGCAACTGCTCCGGCGCCATATATTCAGGCGTACCGACCGGCAGGCCGGTGGCGGCGAGGGTGCGGGCGGCGCCTGCCTCGCGCAGCGCGGTCATCTCGCGCGCGATGCCGAAGTCAGTCAGCATCGCCTTGCCATTCTCGTCCAGCAGAATGTTCTCTGGCTTGACATCGCGATGGACGATGCCGTGCTGGTGGGCGATGTAGAGCGCGGCGGCGATCTGGTTGGTGAGGCGGGCGGCGTCCGCCAGGGGCAGCGCGCCCTCACGCTCCATTCGCTCGCGCAGCGATTCCTTCAGGCGAGGCATCACGAGGTAGAGCAGGCCGCGCTCCTCGCCAAAGGTGTAGACGGGGGTAATGTTGGGGTGGTTGAGGTTGGCCACCCGCTGCGCCTCGTTGCGGAATCGCTCGACGTAGTTCGGGTCGGCGGCCAGCGAGCGCGGC
>DASVWQ010000480.1:0-6689 GCA_036393135.1 Ktedonobacterales bacterium | reverse complement strand
ATCGCGCAGAAGGCGTTCACTGTCAATCCATAGGGCTGGCCACCGTAGATGGTCGTCACCACTGTGACACCAGTGACGAAGCGGCCCATCGCACGCCGGAACTCTTCAGGCATCACGTCAGATGAACTCATCCCCATGCTCCTTCAGCCAAGGTGTTTGCGCTGAAGTGGCGGCAGCGCAAGCGTCGTGGTCGCGACGTTCCTCAGGTAACAAGCGGCGCGGTGAGGTTACAGGCGTCCGGACGCGGTGGCGAGCTATCGTGTCAGGTTCGGCGAGCGCAATCATTGCCTGCCATACTGCCCGCGCCCGGAGCCGTGTTTCGACGGCGGCGCCCAACACCACTCCGAAGCCAATGAGCGCACTGGTGTCCAGGAAGAACAGCAACTCCTCGATGGGTAGCTGACCACCAATCAGCAGGTCCAAGGACTGGCGCGGATCAATGGTCCAGATCCCGAGGTGAATCGCTAGCGCGTCCACGCCACTCAGGTACAGCGCGGTCGGCGCGACCACCCAGCCTACTACGTGGCGACGGCGCCAGAGGATGTCGCCCCCCACGAGTATCTGGAGCAGCAGAGGAGGTAACGCCCAGACCGTCTCCCATCCCACGTAGGTTCCTGGGCGCCACCCTGCGCCCAGGAACGTGAGCGCGCCAAGCCACACGGCGGAGCCTGCCGCGAAGAGCGTTATGCGGCCAGATGGGCTGCGGCGCTCCCCCATGTCAACCTGCTTGTCATGCTGTGCGACGGCGCCATGCGCTAGCGCGGTCCATTCAGTCAGCCAGATCCACCACATGCCTACTAGCAGTGTCTGCAAGGGAAAGAACAGCGCCTCCTCGAGCGGGATGTGGTCGATAGACAGGCCGAGGAGCAGCGTCGGGCGGTACCACCAGACGCCGAGTGCGATCAGGTGGTTATCCCACGGTATCGTGTAGAGGGTCGCGACGCCCATGAGCGCCAGTACCGGGGCGAGCCTGGGCCATAACGGTTCTGGCGCCTTCTGTCCTCGCTTCCTCTGGCGAACGACGAGGACGGCGACACTGAGCGCAACCGTCGGCATGACGACAAAGACGAGCAGAAGTTGCGCGTAGGTCATAGCAACGCCTCAATCTCGCGCGCTGTCTGGTCCGTCGCAAGGTCTGCGGCTGGTCCACCTGCTAGCGCGCCCTCAGGCGATCCCGCGATCAGATTGTCGGCGATGATCGCTGAGGACATGACGCCAGGGAGTCCCGCCCCAGGATGCGTTCCAGCGCCCACGAAGTAGAGGTTATCGAAATCCTCCGACCGGTTATGTGGGCGGAACCACGCCGACTGCGTGAGTGTTGGCTGGAACGAGAACGCCGAACCTAGATAGCTGTTGAGTTCTTGCTCGAAGTAGCGCGGGTCAATGTGCTGCTCAGCGACAAGATGGCGCGAGAGATCCGGCAGGTAGCGCTCCTCCAGGAAGCCCATGATCGCGTCGCGGTAGAGCTTGGACGCCGTTTGCCAATCTACCCTACCGCCGAGGTGAGGGACAGGCGCGAGGACATAGAACGCCTCTGAGCCTGCGGGCGCGACCGATGGATCGGTCAGGCTCGGCATGTGCAGGTAGAGCGAGAAATCGCTGGCGAGCGTTTTGCGCTTGAAGATGTCGTCGAGCAATCCCTCGTAGCGGTTGCCCAGCAGAACGTTGTGGTGCGCGAGCGGTGTCTCGGTGTAGCGACGGTCGGTACCGAAATAGATGACGAACAGCGACATGCCGTACCGCATGCGCTCGAAGCGTCGGTCGGTGTTGCGCCGCCGATACGCTGCCGGGATAAGCTGACGGTAGGTGTAGGCCACGTCCGCGTTCGACACCACTGCGT
The DNA here is from genome assembly GCA_036393135.1 of Ktedonobacterales bacterium. Classification (GTDB taxonomy): domain Bacteria; phylum Chloroflexota; class Ktedonobacteria; order Ktedonobacterales; family JADMIN01; genus JAKAIY01. The sequence continues at coordinate 4,849 of DASVWQ010000480.1, read as the reverse complement.
CGGCGGCAATGATCTCGCCCGACCGCAAGCGAATGCCCGTCACACGCCGCTTCCCCGCGAGAATCTCTGCGACCGGACTGTTCAGATGTATCCGGCCACCCAAACCCTCGAAGAGCTTGCCCATCGCAGCGACCAGCGCGCCTGTCCCTCCCAGCGCGTAGTGAACGCCCCACTGCCGCTCCAGGTAGTGGATCATCGCGTAGATGGACGGCGCGTCGAAGGGGTTGCCGCCGATCAGCAGGGGGTGAAAGGAGAAGCACTGCCGCAGGAAGTCGTCCTGGATGAACTGAGACACGTAGCGAAATACGCTTTTGTGGGACTGGAGCCGGATGAGATCAGGCGCGACGGCGAGCATGTCGGTCCAGCGCAGGAAGGGTTTGTCGGCAAGCTCCACGAATCCCTTCTGGAAGATGGCGCGTGTGGTGGCGATGAAGCGCTGATAGCCAGCGCGGTCCTCCTCGCGCCAGCGACTGATCTGGTCGAGGATGAACGCTTCATCGCCGTTGTAATCAAATGTCCGTCCCTGCGCGTCAAAGATGCGATAGAACGGGTCGCACGGCACAAAACGCACATCATCCTCGCGGCGCTTGCCTGCCACCGCCCAGAGATCATCGAACAGAAACGGCGCCGTGATGACAGTCGGGCCAGCGTCGAAGGTAAAGCCGTTGACCCGGTAGACCGAGGCGCGGCCACCGAGCTGATCGCGCTGCTCAAACAGGTCAACGGTGTGACCACGCGCAGCGAGTCGGATCGCCGCGCTGAGGCCGCCAAAGCCGCTTCCGATGACTGAAATCCTGGCCATGTTAGCGCACCTCCTGTGGAGAACTGGCGCTATGTTCCGTTCCATTCGCGCCTGTGTTGTGCTCGCGCATTGCGGTCGGCCGCAACTGCATCTTTGCCACCCACCAGAGCGCTGGAAGTTGTCGCAGCTTGGCCCAGGCGTCTGTGTGCGCGCGATGGGAAAATACGTCGTAGTCATGCGCTTCGATGTCTGCCAGGATGCCCTGATACAGGCCTGACGCCGCAGCGATAGCGAAGCGGCCTTCTGGCGCCAGTAGCGCGATTCCAGGCTCAGCCTCCGCATAGAGAGAGCGCGCGCGCGCGATCTGGAAGCGCATCAGCGCTCGCCACTGCTCGCTCACGCGGCCACCAGCCAGATCTGCTTCGGTCACACCAAACCGCTTTAGCTCGTCCAGCGGCAGATAGAGCCGCCCAGCCCGCCAGTCCACGCTGACGTCCCGCAGGATGTTCGTCAGTTGGAGGGCGACACCCAGTTTCACCGCGTAGGGAATTGCCTCCGCGCTCTCGAAGCCGATAATGTGCATCACCATCAGCCCTACCGTCGAGGCCACGCCGTAGCAGTACTCCGCGAGTTCCGCGAAGGTCTTGTAACGCTTCTGACGCAGATCGCGGGCGATGCCTTCGATTAGCTGTCGCTCATATCCACACGGCACCTGGTAGCATGTCTTGGTGTCCCACCAGGCGAGAGGCACAGGGTCATAGACAGTGGGATAGGCGGCCAGTCGCTCTCGCCAGCTCGCGAGCAGCGCGTCCGCATCCGCCTCGGGCGGTGTTTGATCTATCAGATCATCTGTCGCCCGGCAGAAGGCATACAATGCGCGCACGGCGCGGCGTTTGGCGCGCGGAAGCAGGCTCGACGCCAGGTAAAATGTACGGCTGTTCGCGCGGATGAGGCGCACACAATACGCATAGGCCTCGTTGAGGCCTTCCTGCCTCGTGACCACACTGGCGCCGCCAGACCGTGGTGTGGGCGCGTTATACACCTCATACGCTCGCGCGAGCAGCGTACGTTCCCAGGTAGCGGTTCCGATATTCATTCACGCGCTCCTACAACATCTTCACGAAAGGCGCTATCCGCTTCGCGCCGTATCATCCGACGCACCCTCCCGACACTCCGCGCTCACCAGTCGGCAGACGCGCCGACGGCTGTGTTGTATAATTATTTCACGAAATATATGGACAAATCAAGGGCATTGGGGTACAATGATCTTAAGGGGCGTGTATGAACTGGAAGCAAACCATATGCTGAGCTATCTCCTGCATTGAAGCGACACAGTGAACTGGAGCCGCATGTTTGAGCTGGAAGCACATGAGGAAAGACCACGAGGAGCGCTACGTGAGCGATGCAAGCCACTCCAACCACCCGGGCGACTCAGATGGAGTTGTCGTCCTGTCTGGGGAGGCGCGCTTGGGCATTGGCGCCGTGTCACAGATCGCGGGCATCCCGGAGGCAACCCTGCGGGTGTGGGAACGGCGCTACCAGTTCCCGCAGTCCGTGCGCTCCTCCGGCGGACACCGGTACTATTCGCATCAGGACGTGCTGCAATTGCGGTGGGTCAAGATGCGGATGGACGCGGGAATGCGCGCCAGCCGCGCGATTCGCGCGCGCACGCTCCTGGCGCGGGATGTCGCGGTAGCGGAGGCGCTGCGTGAGCCCATCCCGCCTGCCGGTCCACCTGACCCAGCGATGAGCGTTGTACAGCGTCTCCTGCTCAAGGCGCTGCTTGCCTACGACACCGCCCAGGCGGAGGCGCTCCTCGATCACGCCGTATCGCGCGCTCCCTTGCAGCAGGTTGTCCTGGACATCGTCGGGCCGACCCTGTCCGCTATCGGAGAAGCATGGGCGGGTGGTGAAGCGGATGTCGCGGTGGAGCACTACGCGTCGAACTTCCTGCGCCATCATCTGCTCGACTGGATGCAGAGCAACCCGCCTCCCCATCCTACACATCCGATCGCGCTGGCCTGCGCGCCTGAGGAGATGCATGAGGGGAGTCTGCTGATGCTTGGTGTCCTGCTGCGCCAGCTCCGGTGGCCGGTTCTCTATCTCGGGCAGTCGCTGCCACTCACGGATCTTGACGCGCTGGTCCAGCGCGCGCAGCCCGCCTTGATCATCTTCGTGGCGATGAGTGAAGCCTCCGCGCGCACACTGGCCGAATGGCCGCGTTGGCTGCACAAAGGCGGCGAACTCCAGGAGCCATTGATTGGCTATGGCGGACGCGCATTCAACGAGCATCCTGCGCTTGTCGCAATCGTCCCTGGCGCGCTCCTCGGCGCCACCCTCTATGAGGGCTGCCAGCGCATCGATCGCGTCATGCTCCATCTCGCTGTTCTGAGTCAACAAGCGCCGTAGCGAGGAATACCGTGCAGACAGGAAACGGGCAGTGAGCGGTATCTGGGCGATCATTCTCTGGGCGGTGTCGGCCTACCTGCTGGGAGCGATTCCGTGGTCAGTCTGGCTGGGCGCGCTGTTCTTCCGCGCTGACCCGCGCGCGCAGGGCGACGGCAACCCAGGCGCGGCGAACGCGTTCAGGGCCGCGGGATGGCGGCTGGGCGTCGCTGTGCTCGCGCTCGACTTCTTCAAAGCGTTCATCCCGGTCGCGGTGGCGCGCTGGCTCGTGAACGTCCCTGGCACAGAGCTATTCTGGATCGCGGTCATGCCCACCTTTGGCCATGCATTCTCCATCTTCCTGCGGTTTCGCGGTGGTCGCGGCATCGTGGTGATGTTCGGCGTCTGGGCTGGCCTCACACTCGCTACGGGTCCGCTCATCCTTGGCGCCGCCGCGATCGCTGGTGTGCTGATCCTCAAGAGCGACGAACTACGCGCGCTCGCCATACCCATTGTCTTCCTGGCCGTCCTGCTCGCGACACATGCCCCTCTCTGGATGCTGCTCGTGGCGCTGGTCCAGTCGCTCGTCCTTGGCGCCAAGATCAGCGTGTTCCTGATCACGCGGCATGGTCAGGCGCGCGAGGGCGCAACGTGATGGGCGAGGCGTCGATGTGGCTGCTCACTAGCCTCTGGCTGATTCCGCATCTCACGGCGATTGGCGTCCTGGTGTTTCTCAGCGTCCGCCTCGCGTCGAATCTCCGCTTTCTGCGTCGCGCGCGACGTTCGCGTTGCCGGGACGATCACTTTCCGCGTGTTAGCGTATTGGTTCCTGCGCGCAACGAGGCGGCGACCATCCTTGACTGCGTGACGTCATTGCTCGATCAGCGCTACCCAAACCTGGAGATTCTCGTCCTTGACGACGACTCCACTGATGGCACAGGCGCGCTCCTCGACGCGCTCCAACAACACGCCGAACGCCTCACCGTCCTTCGCCGGACAGGCGCCCCGCCAGCAGGGTGGACAGGCAAGAGCTACGCCTGCGACATCCTCGCGCGCCATGCGACTGGCGACTGGCTGCTCTTCACTGACGCCGATACCCTTCACGAGCCAGACAGTGTCGCACGCGGGCTCGCCTACGCCACCGGGCTGAACGCGGACTTCGTGAGCGTATTCCCGTATCAGACGACTGGCTCCTGGAGCGAGCGCCTGCTGGTCTCGTTCCTACTCGATTTTCTACCACTCGTCACCATCAACTTCGCGGCGCTCGCACGCGGGCGCGCCACCCGCGCCGCCGCCAACGGCCAGTACCTGCTTCTGCGCGCCGCGAGCTACCGGGCGGTTGACGGGCATGAATCCATCAAGGGCGACCTGATTGACGACTTCGCGTTGGCCCGCAGGTTCCAGATGGAGGGCCACCGGATCGCGCTCATCCAGGGTGAGCGTCTTCTCTCATGTCGCATGTACCGTAGCGCGCGAGAGGTCTGGAGCGGGTTCTCAAAGAACCTGCTGGGCGCGCTCCGCACACCGCTTGACGCCCCGCTCCGGTGGCGCGCTGCCCTTTGGGCGCCACTTTTCGCGTGGGGGTACGCCTGCCTGTTCGTGCTGCCGTTCGCGCATCTGGCGCTGAGCCAGCGGTGGGCGCTGGCTGTGGCGGAGATTGGCTGGCTGCTGCTCTTACGCAGCCTGGTCGTCTGGCGCTTGAAGCGGCCACTGGACGAAATC
>DASVWQ010000479.1:0-3051 GCA_036393135.1 Ktedonobacterales bacterium | reverse complement strand
TCGCCCCAACCGGGACTGGTGAGGTAGCTGACGCGCTCCGGGAAGCGCTTGCGCTCGTGGGCCATGATGATGGCGAGGCGCTGCGAGAGCGAGGCGATGTCCGCCGCGCCGCCGCTGCCGGGGAGCTTGGTCTTGGGATGCGCGCGACCGCCGATGTACGAGGTGTTGAGGTTGCCGTAGCGGTCCACCTCCGCCGCGCCGACGAAGCCGAGGTTGGCCCAGCCCTGCGCCAGCAGGCCCATCAACGCGCCGGTGCGGTTGGCCCACTCGGCGCCGTAGATGTTGGGCGCATCACCCATCGTCAGCAGCAATTCGTTGGAGGGCGAGTCGCGCACGAGGCCATTCTCGAACATGCCGGTGGCGTGCGGCGCGTGGGTGCGCTTGGCCAGCGCGAAGGCGATCAGCGGCAGGCGCATGCCGACAAAGACCACCTCGCCATCATGAATGGCGCGGGCGGCGCAGACCACCATCAGCTCTTGCGGGGTATAGTCGCTCTGGCTTGCCACGGTCCTCTCGCTCCTCTCGGCTGGTTACACCTCGTCGCTCGTCCGGGCGGGTCAGCGGCCTGGCAGGGCGGGCAGCCCGACCCGCGCGCGTATCTCCGGCGCGCCGACCGAGACCACCTGCCCGGCGAACTCCTCGCCCGCCGGGCCGCAGAGCCAGCGCACGAGCGCCGCTGGCTCCTCAGCGGGGCGCAGCCAGCCCCGCGCCTGCGCCCCGCGAAAGAAATCGAACTCCGCCGCTGGATTCGCGCGCAGCCCGGTCTGCATGTCGGTATCCAGCATGCCAGGGTTGACTGCGATGGCGACGCCGCCGGAGCCTGCCAGCTCCAGCGCGAGGATGCGCGTCAGGAAGTTCAGGTCGGCCTTGGCGACGCTATAGGCCGCCGCGCCCGCGATCGGCTGTGTTCCGGCGCCAGAGGTGATGTTGAGGATGTGTCCCCAGCCGAGCCGCGTCATGCCCGGCAGAACGGCGCGGGCGCAATAGAACGGTCCGTTCAGGTCAACAGCCAGGTCTCGCGCCCAGGCGGCGGGGTCCAGCCCGGCCACGTTACCCGTCGCGCTGACGATGCCCGCATTGTTCACCAGGATGGCGACTGGCCCCAGCGCCTGCTCCACGGCCTCGACGGCGGCGCGCGTTTCGTCCCAGCTTGCGACATCGGCCACCACGGTCACGGAGCGCCGTCCGCGCTCGCCGATGGCCTGGCCCACCGCGTCCAGCGTGGCGGCGTCGCGGCCCAGCAGCGCGACATCGGCGCCCGCCTCAGCCAACGCCAGCGCCACGGCGGCGCCCAGCCCGCGTCCGCCGCCCGTCACCAGCGCCACGCGCCCTTCCAGTTCCGCCATGGGGCTATCTCCTTCCAGTTATGCGCCAACGTTGCGGCTCAATAGCCGTAGTCCACTGGCGCGGCGAGACGGCGCTCGCGGGCGGCCAACGCCTGCCAGCGCTCCTCGCCCAGCTTCGCGAGGTAGGCGGCGCGGTCGGGGACATCCAGCACCCAGGCGCGTAGCCACTCCGCGAAGCCTTCCGGCGTGCGCGAGGCGGCGTGGTACTCGGCGAAAGCAGCGTGGTCGCGGTTATAGTAGCCCTGGACGGGCGAGGGATGCGCCCCGCCCGGCTCGTGGACGACGGCCAGCGTCTTGAAGGCGGGGGCCAGCACGCGGTTGGGGTCGCTCAGGATGACCTCGGCGGGGACTATCTCCTCCACCACATAGATGACGCCCTTCGCTCCCAGCGCCGCCTCCTCGCAGATTCCCAATCCGCCCCAGACGTGCGCCCGCCCCAGCGCGTCGGCCCGCTGCGCATGGATCACGGCGATGTCGGGCTGGACGGCGGCGACCAGCAGCGTCGGCGAGCCATCCCACGGCGAGGGCGCCACCCGCATGCCGGGGTGGTTGCGGGCGATGTCGCTGCCCAGCAGCGAGCGGATGGGAATATAAGGCGCGCCCAGCGCGGCGGCCTGGAGGGCCATCGCCATGCTGTAGTTGCTGTGGTCGATGATCTCGATGGCGCGCGGCTGGTCGTGTTCCGCCGCGCGGCGGTAGTTGTGGCCCAGCCCCTCGCTGACGTTGCCTGCCCAGGCCGCGATGATCCGCGCGACGCAGCCCGCGCCGATGAGCTGGTCAAAGAGGATATCGGAGATCGGGCCGATCATCGTGAGGTCGCGCCTGCCCTGGCGAATCAGCTCGTGGCTGAAGGCGAACGGGATCAGCGGCTCCAGCGCGCAGCCAATGGCGATGCTGGCGCCATCGGGGACGAAGCGCGCCACCGCCTCGCGTAGGCTCATCAGCTTCGTGTCATCCGCCCGTTCGCTCATGCTTGCCTCATGTCCTTTGCTGTGTCGCTTGTGTCGCGCTACCAGTAGCCGTCGAAATAGCCCCCTGGCGCGCCGGTGATCTGGCGGGCGAGGCGCTGCCCCGGCATCCACTGCTCCAGCAGGCCGCAGGCCCGGAAGCCGAGCGTCTCATAGAGCGAACGCGCCTCTGGGGTGGCCGTGAGGGTGGCCCAGTGAGCGCCGCGCTCGCGGGCCTCGCCGAGGGCCAGCCGCAGCAGCGCGCCCGCCACGCCGCGACGCCGCGCGCCCGGCACGGTGGCGACGTGGTAGACGCCGACGGTATCGCCATCGAGCAGGGTGGCCAGCGCGGCGACCGGACGCGCGCCCAGCCACGCCAGCCAGAGATCGAAGCGCGGGTTCAGCGTCGTCCAGCGCAACATCGGCGGGCGCGGCAGGTAGAAGACCGCGCAGATGATGTCGAGCGCGGCGCGGGTCTGGTCGTCGTTGGCGGCGCGGGTCAGCGTGGCGTCGGCGGGCGGCGTCGGGATACGTGGCGCCCATGAGTCCAGCGCCAGGCACATCATCGCCGCGCCGCCCCAGGTCTCCATGCCCAGCGCGTCCAGGCGCGAGCGCAGGCCGGTCGGCTCGAAGCCGCGCGTCAGCCACCACTGGAATGGCAGGCGATGCTCGCGGAAGGGCGCGATGGTGGTCTCGATCTGGTGTTCGCTGACGGGGCCAGCGCCGTTGTAGCGCAGGATGATGTTGAGCAGCGTCTC
>DASVWQ010000478.1:0-2624 GCA_036393135.1 Ktedonobacterales bacterium | reverse complement strand
CGCCGCGCGCAGGTTCGCCACCATCCGCTCGCCGCGCCGCTCGCGGGCGCCGCGCAGCAGCGTGAGGTTGCTCGCCAGCGAAGGATCGTCGGGGGATAGCTCATAGCCGAGGATGTGGGCCTCGCCGCCGCCGGTGATGTCGGTATTGATTTCAACGCCGGGCATCACCGTCAGGCCGAGGGGCGCGCCCGCCGTCTGGGCCTCGGCGACGCCCTGAGTCGTATCGTGGTCCACCAACGCGATCAGGTCCAGTCCGGCCTCGCGCGCCAGCCGAACCAGCTCGGCTGGCGTATAGAGGCCGTCAGAGGCGGTCGAATGGGTGTGCAGGTCAACGCGCGTGAACGTGTCGGGATTCGCTGGCTCACTCATTTCGCGAAGTCCACCACCCGTGTCTCGCGCACGACACAGACCCGAATCTGGCCGGGATAGTCCATGGATTCCTCGATCCGCCGGGCGACATCGCGCGCGAGCTGGCTGGCCGACGCCTCGTCCACCTCCTCTGGGCGGACGATGATGCGCACCTCGCGCCCCGCCTGGATGGCGAAGGAGCGCTCAACGCCCTTGAAGGAGTTGGCGATGTTTTCCAGCGTCTCTAACCGCTTGATGTAGAGGTCAATCGTCTCACGCCGCGCGCCCGGACGCGCCGCCGAGATGGCGTCCGCCGCCTGGACGATGGCCGCCTCCAGCGACTGCGGCTCGGCCTCGGTGGCATGGTGCGCGACGATGGCGTGAATCACCTTGGGCGAGCGGTTGAAGCGCCGCGCGATTTCGCCGCTGATGATCGCATGCGGCCCCTCGACCTCCTGATCGATTGCCTTGCCCAGGTCGTGGAGCAGCCCCGCCATCTTGCAGACGTTCACGTCGGCGCCCAGCTCGTGGGCCATCGTCGCCGCCAGCACCGAGACTTCGATGCTATGGTTCAGCACGTTCTGGCCGTAGCTCGTGCGGAAATGCAGCCGCCCGATCAGCTTGACCAGCTCCACCGGCAGATTGGTGATGTTGGTCTCCATGCAGGCGCGCTCGCCTTCCTCCAGGATGCTCTGCTCGACATCCTGGCGCGCCTTCGCCACCACTTCCTCGATGCGCGCGGGATGGATGCGCCCATCGAGGATCAGCTTGGTCAGGGCGATGCGCGCGACCTCACGGCGGACGGGATCGAAGCCGGAGAGGATGACGGTATCGGGCGTGTCGTCGATGATGAGGTCAACGCCGGTCGCGCCTTCCAGCGCGCGGATGTTGCGGCCCTCGCGCCCGATGATGCGCCCCTTCATCTCGTCGTTGGGCAGCGGCACGACCGAGACCGTCACGTCGGAGACCTGATCGGAGGCGCAGCGCTGGATGGCCAGGGTGATGATCTCGCGGGCGCGGGCCTCGGCGTCCTCGCGCGCCGTCACCTCGATCTCGCGGGCGCGCTGGGCCGCTGTCCGCTGGATGTCCTCCTCGACGATGGTGAGTAGCTCGGCCCGCGCCTCGTCGGCGGACATGCGGGCGATGCGCTCCAGTTCGCTGACACGCTGTTCGCGCATCGCCTCGACCCCCGCGCGCAGGGTATCGAGTTCCTGGGCGCGCTGGTTCAGGCCGCGCTCGCGCCGCTCCATCGCCTCGCTCTTGCGGTCGAGCGACTCCTCTTTCTGCTGGATGCGCTGTTCCTGGCGCCGCATCTCGTCGCGCCGCTCACGCGCATCACTCTCCAGGGACGACCGTATCTTGGCGGTCTCGTCGCGCGCCTCCGTGAGGGAACGGCGCTGCTCCTCCTGTAGCTGCAGCAGCCGCGACTCAGCCGCTTCGGCAGCCTGGCGCATCTGCTCTTCGTGGCGGATCTGGGCTTCCTGGTAGCGCAGTTGATTCCGCTGCTGACCGAAGAAATAGCCGCCAACGCCGATGACGATGAGCGCCAGAACCAGGAGGACAATCTCAAGTGGGTTCAAACGGCTACCTCCGTGCGGGCTGCGCGCTCCCGGTTGAGAGGGGCTGGCCCGGCGAGGGGACGATCAGGGTGACACAGGCGCCAGACGCCGGATACACCCACCCGGCGCGCGACTGGCGCAAGACTGGCGCAAGTTAGGGGATGGCGCTGGAGCGCCATGATCGCAACACCACGCGCATCCCATCCGGCGAAGGGAGCATGGCTCGCAACCTGCGATAGTTCCTGCCACTATACGCCTGAACTGAACATTTTGTCAAGCGAGCGGTGAATCAGCGGCAGGGCGCCGCGCCATGATATACTGCGGAGCGGTCGGCGTTGCGCCGCCTGACGAACACCACCCAGCGGGCGCGCGACCCAGCGCGCGATGAGGAGCGGAAACCGCTATGGCCGACATGTCTTCCCTCGCCCAGCCGGGGCCTTCAGCGGGGCGTGCGCTGCCCCCCGTGACGCCGCTCACCCCGGATCGTGAGCGCTGGCTGAAGGGGCTGATCCGCGACCTGCCAGACTTCCCGCAGCCGGGCGTCCTCTTCCGCGACATCACGCCGCTCTTGCAGGATGGCCCGGCGCTGCGCTTCACGCTGGAGACGATGGCGGCGCGCTACCGGGGCGCGGGCATCAGCAAGGTGGTGGGCATCGAGTCGCGCGGCTTCCTCTTTGGCGCGCCGCTGGCCTATCTGCTGGGCATCGGCTTCACGCC
>DASVWQ010000477.1:0-4271 GCA_036393135.1 Ktedonobacterales bacterium | reverse complement strand
GTCCAGACGGCGACGCCGAACGCCGACGCACGCGGTCGCGCGCGGGCGCGGCTCATCCATCCACTCTGGCTCGCCGCCACGCTGCTGGGAGTCATGCTGGCGCTGGCCGCGCTGATAGACACACTGGATGTGGCAAGTTATCACTGCTACGCGCTGGCATTCTGGGGTGGCGAACGCGCAGTGGCGGCGCTGCCCGCTGGCTCGTGCCTCGTCCCGCTGACCTCGCTGGCCTCCACACCCTTTCACACGCTGCCGGTGGAGTATGGGCCGCTGGCGCTGCTGGCGTTCCTGCCGCCGCTCGCGTTGCCAATGGGGTGGTACGACAGCGGCTTCTTCATCGAGATGGCGCTGGTGATTGGCGTGATCGCGCTGCTGCTGGATCGCTACGGCGCGCCGTGGGCAGGTTACCTCTGGCTGGGCTATGTGCTGGTGGGCGACCTCGTGCCAGCCGCCGGGCGCTTCGATGCGCTACCCGCCGCCTGCGTGGTGGTCGCGGTGATCGCGGCGCGGCGTGGCAGGTTGCGCTGGGCCTGGGTCGCGCTAGCGCTGGGGACGCTGCTCAAACTCTATCCCGTGGCGCTGGCGCCGCTACTGCTGATCGAGTCGTGGCGGGCGCGCGACCGCGAGCCGTTCTGGCGCGGCCCGGCGCTCTTCGCGGCGCTGGTCGCAGGTGGCGAGGCGCTAGCGGCGCTGGTCGCGGGCAATGGCGCGCTGGCTCCGCTGACCTTCATGAGCGGGCGCTGCGCGCAGATCGAATCGCTGCCCGCCACGCTGGCCTGGCTGTGGGCGCAGGTTACGGGCGCGCCCATTAGCTTCCCGTACTCCTACACCTACAATACGACCTGCGAGGCGACAGCTAGCATGGGCGCGACACAGGCCATCGCGCTGGCCCTTGGACTGCTGGCGGTGGCGGCGACGCTGGCGCTCTACTGGCGGCGGCGACTCTCGCTCGGCGTGGCGGCGCTGCTGGTCATCGCGGCCATCATTCTCGGCTCGAAGGTCTTCAGCCCGCAATATCTGCTCTGGCTCAGCCCGCTCGTCGCGCTGGAGTATGGCATGGATCTCGCGGCTGTGCTGGGCTGGAGCGCCGTCTGTCTCATCACCACGCTCTGCTTCCCGCTCTCCTATGGCGGCGCGACTGAGGCCGTCACCCACCTGCCAGCCGACGTGCTGGTCCCCATGACAGCCGCCGCGCGCAATTTGCTGATGGTCGGGCTGGTGGTCGCGCTGCTCTGGCGGGCGCGAGGCGACAGCGCACATGCGCCGGTAGCGAAAGGTGGCGCGTCGTGAGCTTCCGCCGTCTGCGCCTGCCGCTGGCGCCCCCACGCTACGCCGCGCTGGGCCTCGCCGCGCTACTGCTCGCCATCGCCTCGGAACTGACCGACGTTGTGGCCTTCTCGCGCAGCTTCAATCCACTGGCGCTGGTGGTCGTCGGCTGCTTCTTTGGCGCGGTCGGACTGCTGCTGGCGCTCTGCATCGACCTGGCGCCGGGTCGCGCCCCGTGGCGGCGCTGGGTGGACGCGCGCTGGTTGCCATACGCGCAGGGAGCGGCCACCATCGTCATGCTGCTGCTCGCCGTCCTCTCCGCCTTGCTGCTGCTCGGCTTCCTCAGCGCTGTGCTGTTCAACCCGCCCGCGCGTGACTACTGGAACGACGTGATCTCGTTCAGCGCCGCCAATGCGCAGGCCGTCCTGCACGGACGTAACCCCTACACCGACGACGCCAACTTCATTCCGACACTACTGCGCTACCCGCTGGCCCCGCCAACGCCGCTGCAAGGGCCAATCTTTGGCTACGGCTATAACTACCCACTCCAGCCGCACGTCTTCGCCATCGACAAGGCCTACCTGCGCGACCCGTCCGCCTACCCCGGCGCGTTCGATCCCGCAACGCTGCACAGCTATCCCGCGCTCTCGTTCCTGCTCTATCTGCCGCTGGTCGCGCTCGGCCAGAACATCCTCTGGTGGCACCTGCTGGCCTACGCAGGACTCTTCGCATGGCTGGTGGCGCTGGCGCCGAGGGAGCAGCGCGGCTGGGTGGCGCTGGTCGCCGCCGCGACGGTGACGGTCCCCCTGCGCACGCTGATGCTCGACACCGAGGTCATCTGCCTGGTGTTCCTGCTGGTGGCGTGGCATTGGCGCGAACGCCGCTGGCTCAGCGCCATCGCGCTGGGGCTGGGCTGCGCCTTCAAGCAGTACTGCTGGCTCTTTGCGCCGTTCTTCCTGCTCGACACGCTGCTGCGCCACGGCTGGCGCGAAGCCCTGCGCCGCGCGCTGATCGCCGCCGCCGCCTTCCTCGCGCCGAACCTGCCGTTCATCCTGCTCAGCCCGCGCGCCTGGCTGGCAAGCGTCCTCCTGCCGCTGCGGGGCGACCTCTTCCCGCAGGGAATGGGACTGGTGGCGCTCTCACTGGGGCGCTTCTTGCCAGGCTGGCCAACGCTGTTCTATGCTGTGGCGGAACTCATCGCGCTGGCTGGCGCTCTCTGGCTCTCCATCCGCTACCGGAAGGAAACGCGCGAGGCCGTCCTGCTGTTCGCGCTCATCCCGCTGATCTTCGCGTTCCGGTCGCCCGCCAATTACTTCGCGGTCATGCCCTGGCTGGCCCTCTACGTGACGCTCATGCTCCAGCGCCAGCGCGCCACCGTGGTCGCGCCCGCCAGCGCAGCCCTCGCCTGACACTGACCGTCGCCACGATGAACACACATGAGGATGTATGCGATCACCTGACACGAACGCTGGCCTGCTGGTACGTGAGCGGCGCCCGACGCGCGCCCGCCCTGGCCAGAGCGCGCGATTCCCGCGCCGCCAGGTCCTACCGCATCACCAGGCGTCACGCCCGCGTCTGCGTCACCAGGTCGAGCGCTCGGCCTACCCCACGCGCTACGCGCCTGTCGTCGTCGGGTCGGCGGCGCTGCTACTGGCCGGGCTACTGAGCCTGCCGCTCGGCTGGGGCGCCAACACATCCGCCCGCGCCGTCCTCACGCTGTTCTGTTCGCTCGCCGGGGTCGCCGCACTGCTGATGGCGGGGCTACGCGCACACGCCCCGCGCGTCTGGCGGCGGCGGGCCTCGCGCCACAAGAGCTCGTTCCTCAGCCTCGGCCTGATCCTGGCGGTCATCACGCTGCTCGTCGTGGCGGGTGGCGGACGACTGACGTTTGGCAAGTCGCTGGCGAAGTCGTACTGGAGTGATGTGATCTCGTTCTCCTACGTCAACGCGCGCCTCGTCCTCGACAAGCAGAATCCGTATCTGAGCGACCCGGCGTTCTTTCCGGCGCTGCGCCGCTTCCCCTATGCCATCGAGACGCCGCTGCGCGAGGGCGCGTTTGGACAAGGCTTTGACTACCCGACGATGAGCAAACTCATCGCCGTCGAGCGCGCATTTCTCGCCTCACCCGCCAGCCGTCACGGCGAGTTCGACCCGGCGACGCTCCACAGCTACCCAGCGCTCTCGTTCCTGCTGTATGTCCCGCTGATCTGGGCGGGCATCGACAACGTGCTGGTCCTGAATGTGGCGACCTTCGCGGGGCTGTATGCCTGGCAGGTGTGGCTCGCGCCGCAGGGTGAGCGGCACTGGGGCGCGCTGGCGGCGGCGTCGGCGGCGGGGCTGGCGCTCTTCTCGCTGTTTCTCGATAACGAGGTCGTCTGCCTGGGATTCTTGCTGCTGGCGTGGCATTTCCGGCGGCGGCGTTGGTTGGGCGCCATTTTGCTGGGCCTCGCCTGCGCCTTCAAGCAATATTGCTGGTTCTTCGCGCCGTTCTTCCTGCTCGACGCCCTGTTGGAGGGCGCAACGCCAACCGCCAGCGTGGCCGCCCCGGCGCTGACAGGCGCGCGACTCCACGCGCTCCGCCTGCTCGGCGCCGTGAAGCGGCTCAACTGGCGCGCGGCGCTCCCCTTCGCGCTGGTCGCGCTGGCGGCGTTCCTGGCGCCCAACCTGCCCTATCTGGTCGCCAGCCCCGACGCGTGGTGGGCGAGCGTCTGGCTGCCGCAGTCCGCGCCGCTCTTTCCAATCGGCATTGGGATCATCGCGCTCTTCACCGGGCATCTCCTGCCCTACATCGCTCCGCGCTATTTCAGTCTGCTGGAGGGGCTGGCGATGCTGGGCGCGCTGATCGCGGCGATTCGCTGGCGGGCGCTGCTGGGCGATGGCGTGCTGCTGCTGGCGCTCGTCCCGCTGCTCTTCGCCTTCCGCTCCCTGCCCAACTACTTCGGGATCGCGCCGTGGATCGCGCTCTACGCCGCCAACATGGCCTATCGCGCGCGACTCGGCGCAGG
>DASVWQ010000476.1:0-6587 GCA_036393135.1 Ktedonobacterales bacterium | reverse complement strand
GCGCGGCATGCGGCGCATCGGCCAGAAGGCGCTCCAGGATGTCTTCGCGCAGCTCCAGAAGGACGCCTTCGGGCGCCACCGCCTGCCAGAGCGCGGCTTTGGCGGAGAGCGCGACGAGCAGACCAAGCCCTACACCTTCGGTGATCCCTTCGAGTTGAATCTGGAGCGCACCGTCATGAACGCGATCAACCGCAACGGCGCGGGGACGCCTGTGCGGCTGGCGAAGGATGATTTCGAGGTCTACCACACCGAGCATATGACGCGCTCGTCGACCGTGCTGCTGATCGACATGAGCTGGAGCATGCTGATGAACGACCTCTGGCCCTCGGCCAAGAAGGTCGCCATCGCGCTGGAGAGCCTGATTCGCGGCCAGTATCCGCGCGATACGCTGCACCTGGTCGGCTTCGCCAACGTGGCGCGCGAATACAAGCCCGATGAGCTGCTCAGCATTGGCGAATGGAGCCATGTGCAGGGGACGAACATGGCGCATGGGCTGATGCTGGCGCGGAGCCTGCTGGCGAAGTCGCGCGGGGCCAACAAGCAGATCATCATGATTACCGACGGCGGCCCGACGATGTGGCGCGTCAGCGGGCGCTGGAACTTCGCCTGGCCGCCGCAGCCGGAGGCGCTGACACAGACACTGCTGGAGGCGCGACGCTGCGCTCGCGATGGCGTTACGATCAACGTCTTCATGCTCTGGGATGACGTCTACCTGAAGCGTTTCGTCAACGAGATGGCGACGGTCAATCGCGGGCGCGCCTTCTACACCAGCCCCGACAACCTGGCCGAATATGTGATGATCGACTACCTGGGGAACAAGCACAAGCGTGTCAAATGAGGCGGCGGACGATCTGGCGGGGCTTGAGGGGCTGGCGGCGGGCGCGGCGGCGCTGGGCGTCGCGCTCGATGGCGAGCGGCTGGCCCGCTTCGCGCGTCTGCGCGACCTGCTGCTCGACTGGAACTCGCGCGTCAACCTGACCGCCATCACCGCGCCCGCCGAGGTGGCCCGCCTGCACTTCCTCGACGCGCTGACCTGCGCGCTGGCCCTCACCGTCGAGGAGCGCAGCCGCCCGCTGCGCCTGCTAGATGTCGGCAGCGGCGCGGGCTTCCCCGGCTTGCCGCTGGCCATCGCGTTTCCCCACTGGCAGGTGACGATGCTGGAGGCGACGGGCAAGAAAATCCGCTTCCAGGAGGCGGCCATCGAAGCGCTGGGACTGACAAACGCGCACGCGCTGAGCGGTCGCGCCGAGGAACTGGCCCATCTGAAGCAATATCGCGGGCAATACGATATCGTGACGGCGCGGGCGGTCGCGGCGTTGCCGACGTTACTGGAGTATTGCGCTCCGTTCGTGCGGGTGGGCGGCGTCGTGATCGCGCCGAAGAAGGGCGACCTGGCGGCGGAGGCGGCGGCGGGCGCGCGGGCCGCGCTACTGCTCGGCGCACGGCTGCTGCCCACCATCAATATCACCACACCCGGCCTGGCTGGCGAGAGCCGCGCGCTGCTTGTGGCCCGCCAGCAGCGCCTCTGCCCAACACAGTATCCGCGCGCGGGTGGGGCGCCACAGAAGCGCCCGCTGGGGATCTGAGCGTTGGCGGCTACCCCAGCAGTTCGGCCACATATTGCGCGATGGCGGGCGACGAGGTGAGGCCAGGCGACTCGATGCCGATGAGGTTGACGAAGCCGGGCAGGCCACGCTCACGCTCGTGCTGGATGATGAAGTCGCGCGAGGGCTGGCCGGGGCCGTAGACGCGCGGACGGACTCCGGCGCCCTCCGGCGCGATGTCAGACGGCTCCAGCCAGGGGAGATAGCGGCGCGCCGACTGCCAGAACAGGTCGCGGCGGGATACGTCCACCCGGTAATCGGGCCGCTCGCGCCAGGAATCGGGCAGCCAGACGGCATCCGGGCCGAGGCGCATCCGTCCGGCGAGGTCGATGGTCAGGTGGATGCGGGTTCCGGCGCGCTCGGCGCCCGTGGCGGCGACGGGATACACCAGGCGCGAGACCAGGCCGACGCGCGCGGGCGCGACGCTGAAATAGTCGCCCTTGCAGAAATGCTGGCGATACCCGGTCGCGTCGATGTCGATGCCAACGAGCGCGGCGATGGCGTCGCCCCAGAGTCCGGCGGCGTTGACGACGGCAGCGGCGCGCAGGGCGGCGGTCTCGCCGGAGGTGTCCACCCCGACGACGCGGTAGCCGTCGCCCAGCGGCTCGATGGCCTGGACGGTGGTGCGGTAGATCAGGTCCGCGCCATGCTCGCGCGCGCTCTGCGCGAAGAAGGCCATCAGGCTATGCGAGTCCACGATGCCGGTCGAGGGAACGTAGAGCGCGGCGGGCGCGCGTACCCCCGGCTCCATGCGCTCGACTTCGGCGCGCCCGATGATGCGCAGGCCTACGACGCCATTAGCCTCGGCGGTGGCCTTGAGCTGTTCGAGCGCGTCTGTCTCATCCTCCTCGACGGCGATCACCAGCTTGCCTGTGTTGCGATGGGGGACGCCGTGCCGCGCGCAGATCTCGTAGAGCATCTGATTGCCAGCCACGCACAGCCGCGCCTTGAGCGAGCCGGGCGGGTACTGGAGGCCAGCGTGGATGACCTCGCTGTTGCGGCTGCTGGTCTCGCGCCCGAAGCTGTCGTGCTTTTCGAGGACGGCGACCGCGCGGCCAGCGGCGCTGAGGCGCGCGGCGATCGCCAGACCGACGACGCCCGCGCCGATCACCACGACATCCACGGAATAGTCATCCGCCATATGCGCCCCCGCCGGTGTGCGGCAAGCCGACGGTTAGAGCGGCAGCTCGCGCAGGGCGATGGTCTGGCCGCGCCCAGGGCCGACGGAGATCAGCGCGAGCGGCGTCTCCAGCAGCTCCTCGATCCGGCTGAGGTATTTGCGGGCGTTCTCTGGCAGGTCGTCCCAGCGAGTCGCGGTCGCCGTGGGGGTCTGCCAGCCAGGCCACTCCTCGTAGACTGGCTCGCACATGTTTACCTCGTTCAGGTTGGCAGGCATCGAGGTGATTGTCTGTCCGGCGAGACGGTAGCCAGTGCAAATCTTCAGCGTCGGGAAGTCGTCCAGCACGTCCAGCTTCATGATCGCGAGGCTGTCGAGGCCGTTCAGCCGCGAGACGAAACGCCCCGCCACGGCGTCGAACCAGCCGCAGCGGCGCGGGCGGCCCGTCGTCGTGCCATACTCGTGGCCCACCTCGCGCAGCTTGTCGCCGTCCGCATCGAATAGCTCCGTCGGCATTGGTCCGGCGCCGACGCGGGTGATATACGCCTTGTAGACGCCCATCGCGTGCTGCACGCTGCGCGGCGAGAGGCCCGCGCCAGTCGAAGCGTTGCCCGCGACCGTGCTGGACGAGGTGACATACGGATAGGTGCCGAAATCCACGTCGAGCAGCGCGCCTTGGGCGCCCTCCAGCAGCAGCGCCTTACCCTCCGCCGCCGCCTGCTGGAGCATCGTCTGCGTGTCGGTGACGTAGGGGCGGAGCTTCTGCGCGTAGCCAACATACTCGGTGTGGATACCCTCCAGCGAGAGCGGCTGCTCGCCGTAGATCTCCGTAATCATGCGGTTCTTCTGGGCAAGGGTCGAGGCCAGCTTCGAGCGGAAGGTATCCGGGTCGAGCAGGTCGGCCATGCGGATGCCGACGCGGGAGTATTTATCCACGTAGGCCGGGCCGATACCACGCATCGTCGCGCCAATCTTCTCGGCCCCACGGCTCTCCTCCTCCACGCGGTCGAGGATCATGTGATAGGGCATCACGACGTGCGCGCGGTCGCTGATATAGAGGCGGCTGACATCGATGTCGAGCGCGCGGAGCTGGTCCAGCTCGGCGATCAGCGCCTTGGGATCGACGACGACGCCATTGCCGATGACGCACTTGACGCCGGGGTGCAGCATGCCAGACGGGACGAGGTGGAAGGCGAACTCCCGCGCGCCGTAGACGACGCGATGGCCCGCGTTGCCGCCACCCTGATAGCGCACCACGTAGTCGGCGTGGTTCGCCAGTTCGTCTACGATCTTGCCCTTGCCTTCGTCACCCCACTGGGCGCCGACAATCGCCATCACACTCATGCTGATCTCTCTATCCTTCCTGGCCCCGCGTGGGGTCAATGCTCAATGTAGTCGATGATGAGCTGGTCAGTAATCTGCTCGATGGGCGCCTGGTCATCGGTGAAGACGAGGCCACCTGGCTGCTGCCGGGCTTCACGCACGAGCGGCGCCGCCTCGGCGGCGACCGTCGCCAGCGGCGAGGCGTTCGACTGCGCCGCGCGGGCCAGATTCGCCTCGACCTCGGCCAGCGTCGTCGGGCGCGCCGTCGCGAAGATTTCCGTATTCAGCGACTGTGGCACGTCCAGCATATAGACCGACGGGAAAACCTGGCGCAGCGTATTGACGAACGCATGCACGAGCCGATAGTCGTTGTTGATGTGGCTGGTGTTCAGCACGATCACGCCGTCTGGCGCCATGCGGGCGCGCGTCTCCTGGAAGAACTCTTTCGTCGTGACCTGGAACGGGATGTAGGGCGGCTTGTAGGCGTCCACCATCACGACATCGTAGGTCGCGTGGGAGAAGCGCATGAAGGTGCGGCCATCGGCGATGGTGACATGCAGGTTTGGCTCGTTCATCGCGAAGTACTGCCGCCCGACCGCCACGATCTCGCCGTCGATCTCCACGCCGTCAATCGGGACAGGGCCATAGACGGCGGTGTACTGCTTGGCGACGGTGCCAGCCGCCAGCCCGACGACAGCCAGGCGCGGGTGGGTGTTGGCGGCGGCGCTGGCGGAAAAGAGCGGCGCCACCAGCGCATAGTCGGTGTACCACCAGGAGCCATTCAGCACGCGCCCTGGATAGTAGGTTGAGTGGATGGCGTGGCCTTCGTTGAGCAGCAGGTCCATCGTGCCATCCGGCTCGCGCACCACCTGAATGAAGTTGTAGAGCGACTCGCGCTCGCTCACTACCACGCCAGAGCCGATGCCGGAGACGCTCTTCAGCGGGCCGAGCGCGAAGACCTGCGGCAGCAGCAGCGGCAGCAGCAACAGCGCGCCGGGGATGGCCGCGCCGATGCGCTCGCGCCCGCGAAGGCCCCAGAGTGAGGCCGCCAGCAGCAGCACGGCGATCAGGAAGAAGCTGCGCCGGACGCCCAGGTCGGGCATCAGCACGAGCACGGGCAGGAAGGCTCCGATGATGCTGCCGACGGTGGAGAGCGCGTAGAGGTTGCCCGCCGAGCGTCCGACCGAGCCGACATCGCTGGCGATCAGGCGGATGGCGAAGGGCGAGACCATCCCCAGCAGGATGGTCGGGACGGAGAAGAGCAGCACGACGGCGAAGAGCGAGCCGATGAAGATGTTCGGGATCTCGCTGTTCAGCGCGATGGCGGCGGCGTTGAGTACGGGGCCGCTCATGAACGGGATCAGTCCAGCGAAGACAGCGGCGACGGCGGTGATGACGCTGAGCAGTCGCGCGCTGGGGTAGCGGTCGGCCAGTCGCCCGCCGATGTAGTAGCCCAGCGAGAGATAGATGAGCGTGAAGCCAATCTGGTTCGCCCAGATGAAGATCGAGACGCCGAAGAACGGCGCCATCAGTCGGGGGCCGAGCATCTCCAGCGCCAGCGAGGCCATGCCGCTGATGAAGACCAGCGTGAGCAGCGCGGCGCGGTCGGGAGTCAGGCGTTTGCCGCGCGTGCGGACGTCCGCGCCTGTGGCGTCGCTCGCCGATGGCGTGAGGGCGCTCTCGGCGAGGTTTGCGGCGCGATTCTGGAATGGTAGGCGCATGCGGCGTCGGCTCCTTGCGTGGCTCAGGTGGTCGGCGTGATGAAGATGTAGCTGTCGAGCATGGGGCTGAAGAACTCGATCATTCCAGCGGTGAAGCGGTCGGAGATCGAGAGCAGGTTGATGATGTATGGGCGCCCCTTGTAGACCGTGGCGAAGACCTGCACACGGATGCCTGCGCTATTGTTGGTGATGAGACCGGCGCCGCCCTGCCACGTGACGCCGCCAATCTCGCGCGAAGTCTGCCCGTCAGTGAGCGGGATGAAGTTCTGTGGATATTTGCTCTGGAGGTAGTTCAGCTCATATTGCGCCCACGCCGATGGGTCGGCGACATTCTGCGGTGGGTTGACCAGCGCGCTGGCGCCGGGAAGCGCGACCTGGAGCGCGTAGCCGGTCTCATTGCCGTCGTCGGCGAACTGCATGCCAGGGTTGAGGGGCGAGGCGATCCAGCCGTTGGGGTACTGGATGGTGAAGCCGTCGGAGTGGTCGGTGTAGAGCTGGAAACCCAGCGCCGCGACGGTAGGCGAGACAGTCACCGTCGGCGCGGCTGCGGTTGGCGTCGAGTCGAGTTGCCCCTCGGCGGTGATGTGGCCGCTGTCGGCCAGCACGAACAGCAGCGAACTCGCGATCAGGGTGCAGACCAGCGCGACGATGAACGTCACACGCGGGGTAAGCATCCGCTGATAGGGTGGCGCGTCAGTCGCGTTGCGCTCTTTGCCCGAGTACTTGTCGTACTCACCGGCCATTCCTCACTCCTCGTGGTCGCGGACCGCGCGGCCCGACGCCGCGCGCTCATCTCAGGCGCCGGATCACGCGCATCCATAG
>DASVWQ010000475.1:0-6051 GCA_036393135.1 Ktedonobacterales bacterium | reverse complement strand
CAGCATCGGCGGCGAGGACGGTGTAGGGCGCGGCTTCCCACGCGGCGCGCGGGTCCACGCGGGCGGGCGCCTCGGCCAGCAGCGCCAGGTAGCGCGCCTCCGCTTCCTCCGCGCGCTCGCGGGTCGCGGTGTCCGCGCTGGTCAGCGCCGGAGCCAGCCGCGCCCGCGCTACCTCCTCGATGAACCCGCGCACGTCGCGCTCGCCGTCATCCTCGCAGTGGATGGTCAGCGCGGGAAGGCGGCGGCTCAGCCCCAGCGCCAGCTCGATGAAGTCGGCGTAGTGGCAGCGCGCCACGACCTCGGAGGCGCGCCAGGGCGCATCGGGAGCGCGGTCGGCGCCAGAAGCGACGGTGAAGGTGATCGTCATCTCGCGGTCGTCCTCGCGCCAGCGCCAGCGCAGGTCGCTCCACGGCGCCAGCGTCTCCGCCACCTCCGGGCGCTCCGACAGGCGGCGCGAGCGCCAGCGGACATGCCGCCCGCGCGCGATGGCGGCGGCGACCTCGCGGGCGGGATAGCAGACCGAGGCCGAATGGAGGGTCACGCTTGCGTCGAAGCGGAGGTATGCGGCGCTGAAATCATTCATGCCGCCATCTTCGCACATCGCGCCCAGGGTTCGCGCGCATGCCCCGCGCCCTTGCGCCGCGCCAGTCGCATAGCCTACACTGCGGGCGGAAGAGCGCGCCCGACGAGGGGCCGCTCGTGTCTGCGCCTGAACGCGGGGAGGATACCGTGCGATACGTTCCGAACTTGCTCAGCGCGGCCCGGCTGGTGGCGACAGCGCCGCTGGTCGTGCTCATCCTGATCAATACACCGACCGCGTACCTCTGGGCGACGCTGCTCTTCTTCCTCGCCTCGATCACCGACACCCTTGACGGACGCATCGCGCGGCGCTATCACCTCGTCTCGAACCTCGGCATCTTCCTCGATCTCACCGCCGACAAGGTCTACGTCGCGGCGGCGCTGGTCGCCTTTACTCAGGTCGGCGTCGTCCACTCCTGGATCACCATCGTCATCATCACGCGCGAGTTCCTGGTGTCGGGGCTGCGCTCACTGGCGGCGGCGCAGGGCGTCGTCATCCCGGCTGGCAAATCGGGCAAGCAGAAGACGTTCCTCACCCTTATCGGGCTGGGCGGCATCCTGCTGAGTCTGGGACTGGGCGGCCACACCGCTTTCCCGCTGGGGCTGAGCACAGCCGCTGTCGGGCCGCACAGCTTCCCAGACTACCTGCTCGCGCTCTCCGACTTCATCCTGCTGCTGGCCGTCATCTGGACGATCTACTCGGCCATCGAGTATACGCGCGGCGCCTGGGATCTGCTGACGGGCGCGGCTGGCGGGTCGGGCGAGAAGAAATAGGGAAGGCTAGCGGCACAGTCCGACTTTTCGACTGTCATCCCCTTGAAGATCGATATCGGAAAACGCGTGGATACTCGCGGCGCGAAGAACAGCGGGCGCGTCCCCTCGCGTTGTCCGGCCTTCTGAGTCCCTTGACGTCCTGGGCGTGGTCGCACGATAGAAAGCGCGCTCGCGCCGTGCGCTCACCAGCTTGAGACTTGGATGGGAAAAGTAGAACTGAGTGGCGTCCGCAGCGCCGTTGCCCAGGCGCATGAGCGCTTTACCGGCGCCGTTACTCAGGCATCAATGCGGAGAGGTAACCAGGTAGAGCAACGCCACCAACGATAGAATCCTCAATCCGCGTGGCGAATCTGGCACAGGTATGCGCGGTGCGGGACCGAGCCGCTAACCGGGTCGATTACATCGGCGCCGATAATGAGATTGAAATTCGCTCCGTCCGGACTGAACGCATCATAACCGGGCGCACCGATGTCCGTGCTGGCCTGCCACCAGCCGTGCTGGCCACAGACGACATTCGGCTCGAGCGTATTGTTTATCTTGGCCCGCGCCCGCACCCTCCCTCGCGGAGTCTCAATATAGACCCAGTCGCCAGGGTTGATACCCCGCTCATTGGCAGCCGCTGAGTGCAGCTCGACCTCGGGATCGCGAGCGAGCCGCCGCAAGCTGGGCAGCGCCCGATGCTGGCTCTCACAAAATAGCGTGTGCTTGGCGCAGGTGAGGATCAACGGATAACGCTCGGCCAGGTCCGGACGCGACGATGGACTCATCAGGGGCGCTACATATTCGGGTAGTGGCGGGTAGCCGTGTTGCAGCAGTGTCTCGGAATAGAGTTCGATCTTTCGTGTCGGCGTGGCGAACCCCTGGGAGACGCCGTCTTTCCGCTCAGCGAACTTGCGGTACTGAGTCTGGAGCGGCAGCCGCACTCCGCTCGGGTTCTCGCGCAGCTCATCGAGCGAAATGCCGGATGGGGCGAGTCGATAGCGGTACGCAGCCTCGATGGCGCCATCCCAGAATTGCGCGCCAAGGCCAAGGCGCCGCGCGAGGTCGAAAGTGATCTCGGTGTCGGAACGGGCCTCGCCACGAGGCTGGACGATGCGCGGCCGCAGCTGTGTTAGCGACTGAGCTTCCGCACTCCCCTCGAAGCCGATCTTGAGCGCCTCGGTCTCAAAGCAGCTGGCCACTGGGAGCACAACATCAGCCAACTCCGCCGTTGGGTTCATGAACAGATTAGCATGGACATAGAAGTCGAGGGCCGCCAGGGCCTCACGCCCGCGCCGACCATCCGCATGGGCGATCAGCAGATTGGCGCCGAACCCAACGAGACCTCGCACAGAGTAGGGGCGCTGCTCCAGAATCGCCCGATAGACCTCATCTGAGGTCACATGCTGCGCTCGGGACGGACCCAACGGTCGCTCCGACAGCCCAAGGGCAGGCGCGCGCCGCTCAGGTGTTGGCGCCACTCCGCCAAACGCGCCTTCACCTGGTATCATTGGAAACAGCACATTGCCACCCGGCCCATCCAGGCTACCGGTCAGCGTATAGAGCATCGCAATCGCGCGGGCGATCTGGGTGGAACCTGACTGCATCTCGACGCCACTCCAGGCGTAATACGCAACAGGCCGCGCTTCCCAGAGCATCCTGGCGGCGGCTTCGATCTGGCTACGGTCGATGCCACAGATCGCCTCCACCGCCTCTGGATCGTAGCGTCGGCAGAGGTCGGTCGCGAGGTCGAACGCAGGTCGGCAGACCACGCTGCCCTCTCCAGTCTCGACCGTATATGCTCCAGCAATGGCTGGCTCAGGGTGGGCGCCTTCGTAGCTGCCGGTGGCTGGGTCGTAGGCGATTGGACGACCCAGCGTCTCGCTCCAGGCGACATACTGGCTGGCGCTGCCCTGCGCGTCGAGATCGTTCTTGGTCAGCAAACGGCCATTGTCCACACGTACCAGAAGGGGGCCATTCGTCCAGTCGCGGATGAAGTCACGGTCATACCAGCCGCGCTCGATCATGACATGGGCGATGCCAAGCGCCAGCGCGCCGTCGGTACCCGGCCGCACACGCAGCCAGATATCCGCCTTGTTCGCGGGGCCCACGCGACGCGGGTCGACAACGATCAGACGCGCGCCCCTCTTGAGCGCCGCGGTGGTGGAAACCGCGTGGGCAAGCCGGGCGAGGTTCGGGTTGTAGCCCCAATACAGGATGCAGCCAGCTCGCTCGAGGTCTGGCATATAGACGCCTGGAACAGAAGCGCCGAACGTAAACTGCGTGGCGAAATACCGCCCCCACCCACACAGTTCCATCGCTCCGCACAGGTTCGGAGTTCCAAACGCGCTCATCAGACGCTGGATCCAGATCATGGAATCGTCTGATGCCGAAGTAGACGGGGAGGCCGCGCTGAACACGACGCTCTCTGGACCATACTCGTCAGCGATTGTGCGCAGCCTGGCGGCTGTCAAATCGAGCGCTTCATCCCAACTAATACGCTGCCATCCCGGGTCCGGATCGCCCTTTGGCCGGGTTCGTTTCAGCGGATAGAGCAAGCGCTCCGCGTGATAGACCAGTTCCGGAGCCGCTCGCCCTTTTGCGCAGAGCGCTCCCCCAGTAGGGTGCGATGGATCTGGCTCCAGGGCGACAAAGCGACCGTTCTCGACGACGGCGACCGAGCCACAACGCGAGACGCACAGCGCGCAATACCCCGGAATCCGTTGACCAGTCTGGTTGTCCGCTACCATCGCGACGTCTCCTGACTTAGCTGTCATGTGCAGGTCAAGCGGGCGGCTGGGCGTTGGCCGGCGCAGGCGCTGGCGCGGCATGATTTCCCTGGTCACAGGGTATGAATACGGCGATCTGCGCGCATCAGTAGAATGGATGAGTTTGCGGCTAGGCGTCAGCTAGCTGGGCTTGACGACCGGGGTGGCCTTCTCGCCGAGCTTGCGCTCGTTGCCCGCGCGCAGGCGGTCGATGTTGTCCTTGTGTGAGACGATGATGATGACGCCTGCCAGGACAATGAAGACGCAGTGCGGCAGGCTATCCACCCGCGTGATGGTCAGGTAGATCTCGATGAGTGACGACATCAGCGCGCCCATCACCGAGCCAAGCGAGACGTAGCGCGTCAGGGCGATGGGCGCGACGCCCGCGATGATGCCGAAGAGCATCGCGATGGGCGAGAGCATGCTCATCGCGCCCAAGCCCGTGAGGACGCCGCGCCCGCCCTTGAAGCCGATGTAGAGCGAGTAGTTATGCCCCATCAGGGCGCCCAGCGCCGCGAGCGCTTCGGCGCTGGCGCGTAGCGTGTCCCAGGTCGCCGCGCTGTAGCCGACGTGGGCCATGACGCCGAAAAAGACAAAGCGCGCCAGCAGTACCGCTACGGCGCCCTTGAGGAAGTCGGAGACGACGACAATCGCGGCTGGCCCCTTGCCCAGCGAGCGCAGGACATTCGTGGCGCCCGTCTTGCCGCTGCCCAGCGAGCGCGGATCACTGCCCTTGAAGATGCGGCTGACGATCACGCCGGAGGGGATGGAGCCGATCAGATAGGCGGCGACGGCGGCGCCAATGAAGCGCAAGACAACTTCGGTGGTAGACATGTGCGGCTATCCTCTCCCGGCGGCGTGGATTGGGCGTCGTCGCGCAATCATACGTATCGCGGCAAAAGTGAGCATAGGCGAGGTCGCGCGGCATGTCAAGCGGCGCCGGGTGGATGGCTGGCTGCGGATGAACAAGCGCGAGAGGAAGGGATGGCAGACCCGCAGGCGAGTCACATCCTTTCCACCGCCGCCACTCTCGCCTGCGGGCTACCGGTGAGCAGTATATCGGCGCGGCGTCTGGCAAGCGTTACTGGCGCCGTTACGGCGTCGGCGGTCGAGACGTTCGCGCGACGCCTTTCTCGTAACGTCGTTTGGACACTCGCGCGTTATGCTGGTGGTGGACGCGAATCTATCGCATCGTGACAGGCGAGCGCGTGGCGCACGATGGCTGCGCGTGGCGCGGGGAGCAGGAGTATATGCCGAGCAGCGAGTCTGTATTTGTGAGGCGCGCCGCCACCATCAGCGCGTGGGGGATCATCATACTTTTTGCGCTGGGGGTTGGCTACGGGACGGCGCTCTTCACGCTGATAGGCGCCCCACTGGTCGGCACACTGGAGATGGCGCTGGCGTTCCTGGGCTACCCCATCGGGGGCGCGCTCATCATCGCCCGGCGCCCGCACAATGTGATTGGTCGCCTGCTCGTCGCGATTGGTTTTGGCACGACGTTCACCTTTTTCTCGGCGGCCTACACGCAGTATCATGTGGCAGGCGTCTCCACCTTCCTCCCGGCGGCGCGCTATATCGACTGGCTCGGCAACGTCGTCTGGCCGTGTAACCTCGCGCTCGGCCTCTTCACCCTGTTCCTTTTTCCGACCGGGCGCCCGCTCACGCCGCGCTGGCGCTGGCTGATCTGGATAGGCGCCACCGGATTGCTGTTCATGGCGCTTTCCGCCGCTTTCATGCCGGGGCCGTTCGATGGCGAAACGACCATCAATCCCTTTGGTGTGGACGCGCTGGCTGGACCGCTGAAGCTGTTCGGCGTGATAAGCAGTCCGCTTATGCTATTCTTCGCCGTCGCGACGGTATGCTCCGTCGTCCTGCGTTTCTGGCGGTCGCGGGGCGACGAGCGCCAGATGATGAAGTGGTTCGCGTTCTGTGTCGCGCTGATGGCCATCAG